>NZ_AFPR01000152.1:0-16552 GCF_000219295.1 Acidiphilium sp. PM | reverse complement strand
CACGCCACCCAGCGTCGCCGGGCGCAATTCCGGCGCGAGGCGTTCCAGCGCGGCCCGGGCCGGCGGATAGGCCGCGCCGCCGAGAACGCGGAACAGCACGGCCAGCGCCTCCACCGGGAGCGACGCCGCGCGGACGATCGCCCAGCCTTCCGGGCGGAGGGAAACGTTCTGGGCGAGTGTTGCCGCCACATCGCGTTCGGCGGCGGCCCGGCGATCCGCATCGAGCGACGGAGGCACCAAGGCCGCTTGCCGCCGCGTGGCCCGGACCCGGACTCGCTCGAAACGCGCATCGGCATTGGACGGATCCTCGACCCAGCCGATGCCCCGTCCGCTCAGGAATTGCCGTAGCACGGCGGGGTCCGTCCCGAGCAGCGGGCGCAGGATCACGATGTCGTCGCGCGCGGCAAACCCAGCCATTCCCGCCAACCCGCGCGGGCCGCGCGCCGCCCGCATCGCCCGCAATTCATCCTGATCGCCGGCATGATGGCCGAGCAGGAGATGCACGATCCCCGCGCCGCGCGCCGCCGCCGCAAGGGACGCGTGGCGGGCGTCGCGGGCGCGGGCCTGCAGGGCCGGGCCCGGACCGAGCTGAAGGCGGAGGATCCGGTAGCCGATGCCGAGCGCGGCCAGTCGCCGCCCGGTCAGGGAGGCTTCGTCCGCCGATTCCGGACGCAAGCCATGATCGGCGATGAGCCCGAGACAGTCGCCGCCGCGCTCCCGTGCCCAGGAGGCGGCGAGCAAAGTCAGGGCCATGCTGTCCGCGCCGCCGGACACGCCGACCGCCACGCGCGGCGCCGCGCCGAACGGCCCGAGCGCGGCCATCACGCGGGCGAAATGGCGGCCCAGGCCGTCGGCCTCGGCTGCGGTCAGTGGCAGGCGGCCCTTCGCCGCGCCGCCTCGACCCGGGCCTTGAGCGACGGCGACGGCGACGAGAACTGGCTGGTCAGCGAGTCGAGCGTGTCGCAGGCTTCCTGATTCTGATGGATCGCGGTGAGCGAATTCGCGAGGCCGAGCAGCGCATCGGGCGCGTGCGGCCCGGCCCGATCGGCATTATAGGCATCGTCGAAGGCGATCGCGGCCTCCTGATGCCGCCCCTGATGGAACAGCGACTGCGCGAGAATGAGCGAAGCCTCGCCATGGCCGGCCTGCTTGCCCTGTTTGGCGATCACGGCATGGGCATCGGCTTCCGCCGCCCTGTAGTCGTGATGGGACAGGGCCGCCCTCGCCGCTCCGAGCGAGGCCTCGGCGCGCGCGGGCGCGGCCGTCTCCGGCGTCGGTCGGGCCGGCTCCCGCGGCAACGTGCCAAGGGTGTGCGGCTCTTGCGCCGATGACGGCGCGGCCGGGGGCGCGCCCTCCGCGGCATTCGCCGGCGTCTGGAAGCCCGGCTTGCCGCCCTGCTCGAGCTGGAACTTCAGGTTGCCGATTTCCTGCTTGATCTCGTCATGCTGGGTGGCGACCTCGTGCTCCAGCGTGTCGACCCGGCCACGCAGGTCCTGAACCTCGCCGTTCAGCGTATGGACACGATCGAGAAGCGAGGCCACGAGATCGCTCGATGGCGCCTGGCCCGAACGCTCCGGCGCGGAGGGCGCGGGCGCGCCGAGCACCGAGCTGCCATTCCCGCCCCCCGTCTGCATGGTCCGGATCTGGTGCTTCAGTTCCAGGATCTGGTTTTCGAGGGCGATCCCCTCGCGACTCGTGATCATCTGGGCCCGGGCCGCGGCGGGGAGAAGGATCGCCACGGCGACACCGGCGGCGTACAGGGTCTTCAGCATGGGACGGCGCATCGGTTTCCTCGTTCTGCGGGCGCGCCGGAATGCGCCCCGCGCGTATGTAGTGCAACCGGCGGCGGCATTGAAGCACCGGGGCCGCGGAAAGCAAATCGGCGGCCCGGATGAGCCGGGCCGCCGATCGATTCCGTCACGCCGTCCGGAGCTTGTGCCCCGGCGGAATGGTCAGTGGCAGTGCTGCGGGTTGAAACCCTGCACCGAGGTGATGGCCACGCGGTCCTGCGCGTAGTCCTGCTCGGTGTTGCCCGGCGAAACCAGGCACGACTTGCCGTAGGAAACGGTCTGGATGCGCGACGCGGCGACGCCCTTGGCGACCAGGTAATCACGCGCGGCATGGGCGCGGCGCGCGCCGAGCGCGAGGTTGTAGGCCTCGGTGCCGCGCGGGTCGGCATTGCCGGCGATCAGCACGTCGACATTCGGGTATTTCGCGAGCCAGCTCGCCTGGCGGTCGAGCGTCGCCTTGTCGGCGCCGGTCAGGTTGGACTTGTTGAAGCCGAAGAAGGCGCGGTCGCCCACGTCGGCCACAAGCTGCTGCTCGCTGCCCGGAGCCGGCCCGGACTGCGCGGCGGTCGCGCCGGAACCAGTCGCCATGGCAGTGGTCTTGGGGGCGTTGGAGCACGCCGCAAGCAGGGCAACAGCCGCGAGTGCGCCCAGAGCTTTGATATTCATGTGTACCGTCCCGATGTTGGGTGCCTGTGATTTGACGCACCGGCGTCATGCCGATACGTGGAAACTGGTAGCCGAGACGCTGGTTCGCCGGCCGACAGCGCAACCTGATCCGCTGCCGGACCAAGCCCCGTCAACCGGTTGAACCAACCGGCGCAAACGTCCGGGCCGATATTTCGGCCTGACCATTTCGCGTAACAATCATCTATTCACATTGCGAAGACCGTTCAAGCGGGCTTTCGGGGCAAAGCCGATCATCCGCCCGTGATTGGATGTCATTTCCCGGCAACGCGACTTTTTTGACACAGCCTGTCAGCAAAACTGCATCTTTGATGACAGAAGGACATGAAATATTCCGCCCTGAAAACTTATTATTAACTTTTGAACACTAAACGGAAAGAGAGGCCGTTGGTCTCCGTTTCCTCCCTGAAAGCTGGCGAAATCTGCCGGCTCGAACTTCGAGCGTGACCGCGTTCTAACCGGTCACGCTCGTTTTTTAAATAAAATTCTGCCTCATGTTTTGATCTAATTTAATGAAAATAAAACTGCCTGTCGCCGAGTTTTCTACCTTTGATATATAGATTGATCGCAATTAACGTTCTATCCACCTCCTTAACAACAAATTACCGCGGACTCCGTCCCGAACCGGATGTTTTTCGATACGCGCAGGGGTTGCAACCTCTGGCACACATCAGGGAATATCCCTGGTCCGATCGGTGACCGCGACTTCCGCTGCTTGCAAAACAGGTTTCAATGCCTTCGGTTCTTTTTTAATCGCGATTTTATCAGCTGCTGAAAACCTCCGGGCCTCGTCCGGAGGTTTTTTCTTGCCGCCCGCGCCATGCGCCGCGTTTGCTTGACATTTCGCCCGCTTCACGCTCCCTGCGCGGCCATGTCCGACGATCTGCCGACCATCGAATCCCAAGCCCGCACAGCCATCGCCGCCGCCGGCGATCCGGCTGCGCTCGACGCCGTCCGTATCGCCCTGCTCGGCAAGACCGGGCAGGTCACAGCGCTGCTCAAGACGCTCGGCAGCCTGACGCCGGACGAACGCAAGCGCGTCGGCGCCGAGGTGAACGCGCTCAAGACCGCCATCTCGGCCGCGCTCGATGCGCGCCGGGCGGTGCTGGAGGCGGAAGCCCTCGCCGCGCGGCTCGCCGCCGAGCGCATCGACGTCACGCTTCCCGGCCGGCCCGACCGCGCCGGCACGATCCACCCGATCTCGCGCACCATGGAGGAACTCACCGCCCTGTTCGGCGCCATGGGCTTCGGCGTGAAGGAAGGACCGGACATCGAGGATGACTGGCACAATTTCGGCGCCCTCAACATCCCCTCGCACCACCCGGCCCGGGCGATGATGGACACGTTCTATCTCGACGCTGCGGCCGGCAGCCGCCCCGTCGTGCTGCGCACCCACACCTCGCCGCTGCAGATCCGCACCATGCTGGCCGAGACGCCGCCGATCCGCGTGATCGTGCCGGGCCGCACCTACCGTTCGGACCACGACGCCACGCACAGCCCGATGTTCCACCAATGCGAGGGGCTGGTGATCGACCGCGGGATCACCCTCGCCCATCTCAAGGGCTGCCTGATCGACTTCCTGCGCGCCTTCTTCGAGCGGCCGGACCTCAAGGCCCGCTTCCGCTCCAGCTATTTCCCCTTCACCGAACCCTCGATGGAGGTCGACATCGCCTGGGACCGCAAGTCCGGCGAGATCGGCGGCGGCAGCGACTGGCTGGAAATCCTCGGCGCCGGCATGATCCATCCCAACGTGCTGGCGAATTGCGGGCTCGACCCGCGAGAATTCCAGGGCTTCGCCTTCGGCATGGGGGTCGAGCGCATCACCATGCTCAAGCACGGTATCCCCGACCTCCGTACTTTCTATGAGAGCGACGTGCGCTGGCTCGCGCATTATGGCACCTCGCCGCTGGCGCCGGTGACCCTGCACGAAGGGGACGCACGATGAAATTCACCCTCTCCTGGCTCAAGACGCATCTCGACACCGATGCCTCGCTCGATGCCATCGCCGAAACGCTGTCCGCCATCGGGCTGGAGGTGGAGAGCATCGCCGATCGGGGCGCGAGCCTCGCGCCGTTCCGCATCGCCCGCGTGATCGAGGCGACGCAGCACCCGAACGCCGACCGGCTGCGGGTCTGCCGCGTCGATCCCGGCGACGGCACCGAGGTCAGCGTGGTCTGCGGCGCGCCGAACGCGCGCACCGGCATGCGCGCCGTCTTCGCGCCGCCGGGCAGTTTCGTGCCGGGCACCGGCATCACGCTCAAGGTCGGCGAGATCCGCGGCGTTCCCTCGGCCGGGATGCTGGTCTCCGAGCGCGAACTCGGCCTCGGCGACAGCCATGACGGCATCATCGACCTGCCGGACGACGCGCCGGTGGGCACGCCCTATGCCCGCTGGGCCGGGCTCGACGATCCGGTGATCGAGATCGGCGTCACACCCAATCGCGGCGATGCCTTCGCGGTGCGCGGCGTCGCGCGCGATCTCGCCGCCGCCGGGCTCGGCACGCTGAAGCCCTGGGCGCCGCCGCCTATCGCCGCAGCCGGGGCGAGCTCGATTGCCTGGCAGAACGCCTATCCGGAAGCCTGCCCCTGGGTGCTCGGGCGCACCGTGCGCGGCGTGCGCAACGGCGAAAGCCCGGACTGGCTGAAGCGTCGCCTCGAATCGGTCGGGCTGCGGCCGATCAACGCGCTGGTCGACATCACCAATTTCTTCACCCTCGATCTCGGCCGGCCGCTGCATGTGTTCGACGTCGGCAAGATTGCCGGCGACGCACTCACCCTGCGGCGCGGCGCGGGGGAAAGCTTCCGCGGCCTGCACGGCAGGGACGTGACCGCGACGGCGGATGACTGCGTCATCGCCGATGCGGCGGGCGCGCAGTCGCTCGCCGGGATCGTCGGCGGCGAGGCGACGGGGTGCGACGAGACCACGCGGGACGTGTTCATCGAATGCGCCCTGTTCGACCGGGTGCGGATCGCCCTCACCGGCCAGCGCACCGGCATCCATTCCGACGCGCGGCAGCGCTTCGAGCGCGGCATCGATTTCGCGCTGCTGCCCGCCGCCCTCGATGCGGCGACCGCGATGGTGATCGAGCTGTGCGGCGGCACCGCCTCGGAGATCACCGAGGCGGGGGCGAAGCCCGACTGGCACCGCACCGCGACGATGCGCTTCGAGCGCCTCGCCAGTTTCGGCCACTCGACCGTCACACCCGACCGCGCCGCGGACATCCTCGACCGGCTCGGCTTTACCGGCGTCGCCCGCGATGCGGCGTCGATCACCGTCGCGGTGCCGAGCTGGCGCAACGATATCGCGGCGGCCGACCTGCCCGGCGGCAGCGCGCTCGACCAGCATGGCGGCCTCGCCGCGGCGACCGCCGAGGCCGCTCGCCTCGGCGCACGGACGATCGAGCCGGAAGTCGACCTGATCGAGGAAGTGCTGCGGATCGATGGGCTGGACCGGATCGAGCCGGTCTCGCTGCCCGGCGCGGCACCGGTGCCCTCGGCCTCGCTCACCCCGCGCCAGGCCCGCACGGTGCGCGCCCGCCGCGTTCTCGCCGCGCGCGGCATGGCCGAATGCGTGACCTTCAGCTTCCTCGACCGCGCGACCGCCGGGCGATTCGGCGCAACCCCCGCCACGCTCGCGCTGAAGAACCCGATCGCCGCCGATCTCGACCAGATGCGGCCGACCCCGCTGGCGACCATCGCCCTCGCCGCCGCGCGCAATGCCGCCCGCGGCCATGGCGACATCGCGCTCTTCGAGATCGGCCCGGCCTATCGCGACGTCTCGCCAGACGGGCAGGATCTCGTCGCCGCGGGGCTGCGCGCCGGACGGACCCCGCTGTCCTGGGTCGAGCCGGCGCGCCCGGCCGATCTGTGGGATGCCAAGGCGGACGCCATCGCCGTGCTCGGCGAACTCGGCGTCCCGCTCGATGCGGTGACGGTGACGGCCGACGCGCCGGCGCATTATCATCCGGGCCGCTCGGGCACGCTGCGCCAGGGGCCGAAGACCCGGCTCGGCTGGTTCGGCGCGCTGCACCCGTCGCTATGCGCCGCGCTCGACCTGCCGGAAGGCAGCGTGGCGTTCGAGCTGGATCTGGGCGCGATCGCCGATCCGAAGCGGCGGCGCAAGGCCGCGCCGTCGCTGCCGCAGTTCCAGCCGCTCCGCCGCGACTTCGCCTTCATCGCCGATGCCACGGTAACGGCCGAGGCCGTGCTGCGCGCGGCGAAGGGCGCCGAGCGCACGCTGATCACCAACGTCGCGTTATTCGACCGCTACGCCGGCGAGAAACTGCCGGAGGGGAAGGTGTCGCTCGCCGTCGCGGTCACCCTGCAACCGCGCGAGGCAAGCCTCACGGACGCGGAGATCGAGGCCGTTTCGGCGAAGATCGTCGCGGCGGTGGCCAAGGCAACCGGGGCGACGCTGCGCGGCTGACGCGCCGCCCCGGCGCCGGGGTTACAGGCATCGCCCCCTGGCGCGCGGCCGCCCCGCCGCGCGCCAGGCATTCTGCCGACGTGATGAAACTGTCCCACGGGCAGGTGACAGCGCCAGGATGTGACGGCGCGCGAAAACGACGAGCGACATCACCGCAACTCGTTCGCTTCAGATACCGGAAGTATGTTTGAAATCTGGAGCGGGCGAAGGGATTCGAACCCTCGACCCCAACCTTGGCAAGGTTGTGCTCTACCCCTGAGCTACGCCCGCGCTCCGTGAAGGCGCTATTACTCAGGTTCGTTCGGCTTGGCAAGCGGTCCCCTCCATCAAAATCGGGCGGCTGGGTCGCGTCCAAGTTTGGCCGATTATATTTAACCATGAGAAACTTCTCGACCTTTCGCGCAGATTTGCCGACATCGCGGATTCGTGAAAAATCTTCCGCCTCGCCCACAGGATGTGGATCGGGTTTCCGCCCCTCGCCGGCTTGTGCTGGCTCCCGGGCGGCACTTGCGGCATCGCCGGTTGCGTCGAACCGGCATTTCCTGCTGGAAGACCGTCGGGCCGCTTGCGCCCGGCCGCCGGATTGGCGGCCGACTGGGCGGTCGATCCGTGGCTGGAAGGTTGCCAAGCCGATCCTGTTGCGACAGGCTCGGACCAATCAATCAAAAAAGGAGATCAGGATGATTCGTAAGATGGGGATCGGGCTCGCGGCGGCCGTTGCTCTGGCGGCGCCGTATGGCATTGCCCACGCGGCCTCCGGGCCGATCAAGATCGGCGTGCAGGCGCCCATCACCGGCACCTATGCCGATGAGGGCCAGGGCATCGAGAAGGCCGTGAAGCTGCTCGCCGACCAGCAGAACGCCAAGGGCGCGCCTGCTGGGCCGCAAGATCGAGGTCAAGGTCTGCGACGACGAGGGCAAGGCCTCCCAGGCCGCCATCTGCGCGCGCCAGCTCGTGAATGACGGCGTGATCGCCGTGATCGGCTCCTACACCAGCGGCGCGGCACTCGCGGCCGAGCCGATCTATGCGCGCTCGAACGTCATCCAGACCTCGGACGGCACCAGCAACAAGCTGCTCTCGCGCGGCTACAAGACCTGGTTCGGCAACGCGGCGCCGAACAGCGCGGAGGCGAAGTTCACCGCGAAATACCTGATCGATGTCCGCCACTTCAAGCGCATCGCCGTGCTGACCGACCATTCGAGCTTCGCCACCGGCCTCGCCGATGCGGTCATCAAGAACATCAAGGCCGACCATGGCAAGGTGATCGACAAGGCCTTCATCACCGCCGGCTCGCAGAACTTCACCCCGGTGCTGACCAAGCTGAAGGCGCTGAAGCCGGATGCGATCTATTTCTCGGGCTACTATTCGGATGGCGGCCTGATCAAGGCGCAGATGGCCCAGCTTGGCATCACCGCGACCTTCGTCGGCGGCGACGCCAACCAGAACGTCGCCTTCGGCAAGATCGCCGGCTCCGCGGCGAAGGGCGCCATCATCGTCAACGTGCCCGGTCCGGAACAGCTCCCCTACCCCACCGCCAAGGCCTTCGTCGCCGCCTACAAGGCGAAATATCACCAGAGCCCGCCCTCGGTCTTCACCCTCACCAACGCCGACGGCATGCGCGCGGTGATGCAGGCGATCGAGCAGACCAAGAGCGTCAAGCCGGCGAAGCTCGAGCACTACCTGCACACGATGAAGAGCTTCGACGGCCTGACCGGCCAGTTCCGCTGGAACGACAAGGGCGAGCGCGTCGGCAGCCCGTTCACCGCCTTCGAGGTGCAGGCCGACGGCAGCTACAAGATCGTCTATCCGGCGCCCAAGGCCGGCTGACGGGCCGGTCGCGCCGGGGGGAGGTTTCGTTATGGGAACGTTCATCCAGCAGGTCTTCAACGGCCTGACGGTCGGAGGCATCTACGCGCTCATCGCGCTGGGCTACACGATGGTTTATGGCGTGATGCGCCTGATCAACTTCGCCCACGGCGATCTCTGCATCCTCGGCGCCTTCATCGGCCTCACCTTCCTCACCTCGCTCGGCGGTGCCGGCCATCCCGGCGCCGCCCTGCTGATCCTCGCCTTCGTCGCGGCGATCGTGGTGGTGGCGGTGGCCGGCGTCGTGCTCGAACTCGCCGCCTACCGGCCGCTGCGCAAGGCGGATCGCCTCGCCGCCGTGGTCTCGGCACTTGGCGCGTCATTGCTGATCGAGAACGGAATCATGCTGATCTGGAGCCCCCAGGTCAGCGTGTTCCCCTCGGGCCTGCTGCCGACGACGACCTATCACATCGCCGGCGCCTCGATCAGCTTCGTGCAGGTGATGATCATCATCGTCTCCTTCCTGCTGATGGCGGCGCTCTACCTGTTCGTGAACCACACCCGCTTCGGCACCGCGATCCGCGCCGCGGCGATCGACCAGGACGCCGCGCGGCTGATGGGCATCAACGTCAACCGAGTGATCGCCAGCGTCTTCATCATCGGCCCGGCGCTCGGCGCGGTCGGCGGGCTATTCATCGGCGTCTATTACCGCGAAGTCTATTTCACCATGGGCTGGACCTACGGGCTCTACGCCTTCATCGCCGCCATCCTTGGCGGCATCGGCAACATTCCGGGGGCGATGCTCGGCGGCATCCTGCTCGGCCTCTTCAACGCCTTCGCCGCCGGCTACATCTCCAGCTCATGGCAGGACGCGATCACCTTCGCGCTGCTGATCGGAATCCTGCTGGTCCGGCCTTCGGGACTCCTGGGCGAACGCGTCGCGGAGAAGGTGTGATGAGCGCGTCCGCAACCCGCAACACCGGCATCGCCGTCTGGATCCTCGGCCTGTTCCTGCCGCTCGCGCTGAACAGCGCCTGGGTCTCCGTCGCCGCGATCTTCGCGATCTACGGCATCGTCGCCCTGTCGGAAGACATCATTCTCGGCCGCGCCGGCATGTTCGACATGGGGCACGCCGTCTATTTCGGCATCGGCGCCTATGTCACGGCGATCCTGAACGTCACCTTCGACTGGCCGATCTTTCTCACCATCCCCTTCGCCATCCTGCTCGCCGCCGCCTTCGGCGCCCTGCTCGCCGCCCCGCTGATCCGCCTGCGCGGCGACTACCTGCTGGTCGCCAGCATCGGCTTCAACGCGATCTTCGTGCTGGCGATGCAGAACAACCTGTTCGGCCTCACCGGCGGGTCGGACGGCATCACCGGCATCGGCGTGCCCTCGCTGTTCGGCCTGCCGATCGAGAGCCAGAGCGCGATGTACTGGCTCGACTGGGTGGTGCTCGGCATCGTGCTGGTGCTGATGCGCAATCTCGACGGCTCGGAATTCGGCCGCGCGCTGCGCTATCTCAAGCAGGACGAACTCGCCGCGACGACGATCGGCGTCAATCCGCGCAAGGTGAAGACGCTCGCCTTCGCCATCGGCGCCGGGCTCGCCGGGCTCGCCGGCACGCTATTCGCGGTGCAGCTCTCCACGGTCAGCCCGTCCTCCTTCAAGTTCACCGAATCGGTGACGCTGTTCGCCATCGTCATCGTCGGCGGCCAGGGCTCGATTCCCGGCGTGCTGCTCGGCACCGCGCTGATGTTCGTGCTGCCCCAGGTCTTCCGCGACTTCGCGCAATACCGCTACCTGGTCTTCGGCTTCGCGATGATCCTGGTGATGGTGCTGCGCCCGCAGGGCCTGTGGCCGCGGCGGGGGGCGCGGGCATGAGCGCGCTGCTCGAACTCCATGGGGTCGGCATCCGCTTCGGCGGGCTGCGCGCGGTCGACAGGCTCTCCTTCACCGTCGACAAGGGGCAGATCGTCGCCCTGATCGGGCCGAACGGCGCCGGCAAGACGACCGTGTTCAACATGATCACCGGCGTCTACCGGCCGACCGAGGGCAGCATCCGCTTCGAGGGGCACGACATCACCGCCCGCCGCCCGCATCTCGTCGCCGCCGCCGGCATCATGCGGACCTTCCAGACCATCCGGCTGTTTCCCGAAATGTCGGTGCTGGAAAACGTCCGCGCCGGCTGCCACCTGCGGGTGCGCCAGCACTGGTGGCAGGGGCTGCTCAGCCTGCCGTCGCAGCGGCGGGAGGAGGCTGAACTGGCCGAGCGCGCGCACGACATCCTGCGCCGGCTCGATCTCGACCGGTTCGCGCATGACCGCGCGGTCTCGCTGCCCTACGGCGTGCAGCGCCGCGTCGAACTTGCCCGCACGCTGGCGGCCGATCCCAAGATGATCATTCTCGACGAGCCGGCCGCCGGCCTGAACGACAATGAATCGGCCGCTCTCAGCGAGACGATCTTCGGCATCCGCGACAGCGGCATCACCGTACTGCTGGTCGAGCACGACATGAACGTGGTGATGAGCGTCGCCGACAAGATCGTGGTGATCAATTTCGGCCAGAAGATCGCCGAGGGCGGGCCGGACGACATCCGCAACGACGCGCAGGTGATCGAGGCCTATCTCGGGCGCGATGACGACGAGGAGGAGGGCGTATCGTGAGCCTGCTCGAAATCGCCGACCTCAAGGTCAATTACGGTCAGATCGAGGCGCTGAAGGGCGTCTCGCTGCGGGTGGAAACGCGCGAGATCGTGGCGATCCTCGGCGCCAACGGCGCCGGCAAGACCACGCTGATGCGCACGATCTCGGGGCTGCTGACGCCGCGCGGCGGCTCGATCGTCTTCGAGGGGACCGACATCACCCGCCTCGGGGCGGACCGCATCGTCCGCCTCGGCATCGCCCAGTCGCCCGAGGGGCGGCGCGTGTTCGGCACGCTGAGCGTGATGGAGAATCTCCGCCTCGGCGCCTTCACCCGCCCGGCGGGCGAGGTTGCCGGCTCGCTCGACTTCGTGCTGCAGATGTTCCCCCGCCTCGCCGAGCGGCGCGGCCAGCTCGCCGGCACGATGTCCGGCGGCGAACAGCAGATGCTGGCGATCGGCCGGGCGCTGATGGCGAAGCCCCGCCTGCTGCTGCTCGACGAGCCGAGCCTCGGCCTCGCGCCGATCATCGTGCAGGGCATTTTCCGCACCCTGCGCGAGATCGCGAATAGCGGCGTCACCATCCTGATCGTCGAGCAGAACGCCCGCAGCGCGCTGAAACTCGCCGATCGCGGCTACGTGCTCGAGGTCGGCCGCTTCGTCATCGAGGACAACGCGAAGACGCTGCTGACCTCGCCCGAGGTGCAGGCCGCCTATCTGGGTGGCGAGCGCAGGAAGGCCTGACGGCGCGTCAGGATTTCGCGAGATCCTCGCGGATGCGGGCGAGCTCCTTCTTCCGCTTGCTGCTCACCTCGGGATAGTTCATGTCGAGCTCCTGCATCGTCTCCAGCAGGATGTTCGAGATGATGAGGCGGGCGTTGCGCTTGTCATCCGCCGGCACCGCGTACCAGGGCGCCTCGACCGTGCTGGTCGCGTTCAGGCAGTCCTGATACGCCGCCATGTAGTCGTTCCAGAATTTCCGCTCCTCGACGTCGGCGGTGCTGAACTTCCAGTTCTTCGAGGGATCGTCGATCCGGGCGATCAGCCGGCGCAACTGCTCCTCCTTCGAGATGTGCAGGAAGATCTTGACGATCTTCGTGCCGTTCCCGGAGAGGTGGCGTTCGAGATCGTTGATCGAGCGGTAGCGGTGCTCCCAGATCGAGCCGACCCCCGACGGCGGTTCCGGCACGCCCTCGTTGGCGAGGATCTCGGGATGCACGCGCGCGATCAGCACCTCCTCGTAATAGGAGCGGTTGAAGATGCCGATCCGCCCCCGCTCGGGCAGGTTGCGCGTCGTGCGCCAGAGGAAGTCGTGCTGGAGTTCCATGGCACTCGGGTGCCTGAAGCTGAAGACCTGGCAGCCCTGCGGATTGACGCCGGACATCACATGCTTGATCGCGCCATCCTTGCCGGCCGCGTCCATCGCCTGGAAGATGATCAGCACGGCATGGCGGTTCGAGGCGTAGAGCAGCTGCTGCATCTCGCTGAGCCGCTTGATGTGGTCATCCAGTTCCGCGCGGTAGTCGTGCTTCGAATCGAAGAGCGGGTCGATGGCTGTCGGCCAGGACGACAGGTCGACGGGAACGCTCGGGTGAATGCGGAACTGCCGGGAATTGACGGCCATGGCGACACTCCGGAATGCGGCGCCGCGACGCGACCGGACGGGACCACCGCAGCGCGGGCTTTCGGCAAAGCCGGCACATGTCCGTGTCCGCCGGATCGTTCCGGGAACGGCGCCCGGTTAACAGGACCAGACACCGATATGGGGGCGGGACGGCGCGGGATGCAAGCGCGCCGGCGCCGTTCAGCTGCGCAGGCGGGTGACCGTTGCCGTGGTGGAATGGCCGGGCAGCAGCTCGGCGAGCATGACGCGCCCGCCCCAGGACTCGACCTCGCGCGCGCCGACCACGGTATCGTGCGTGTAGTCCGCGCCCTTGACCAGGACATCGGGCCGGATCGCCGAGAGCAGGTCGAGCGGCGTGTCCTCCTCGAAGATCACGACGAGGTCGACGCTGGCGAGCGAGGCGAGCACGGCGGCGCGCGCCGCCTCGGGCTGGACGGGGCGCGTCGCGCCCTTGAGCCGGCGCACCGAACTGTCGGCGTTCAGGCCGACGACGAGACGGTCGCACCCGGCGCGCGCCTGTTCGAGCAGATGCACATGGCCGGGGTGCAGCAGGTCGAAACAGCCATTGGTGAAGCCGATGCGCCAGCCGCGCTGGCGCCAGCGCTCGGCGGCCTCGGCGGCGGCCTGCCTGGTGACGACCTTGCGCAGCGCGCCGGAGGCCGGCTTCACCGCGTCGACCAGGTCGTCCGGCCGGGCGACGGCGGTGCCGACCTTGCCCACCACGAGGCCGCCGGCGATGTTCGACAGCCGCGCCGCGATCTCGAGCGGCAGGCCGCTCGCCAGCCCCGCCGCGAGCACCGCGACCACCGTGTCGCCGGCGCCGGAGACGTCGTAGACTTCCGCGGCCTCGGCCGGATAATGCCGGACCGTATCGACGGTCACGAGGCTCATCCCGTCCTCGGAGCGGGTGCAGAGCACCGCGCCGAAGCCGAACCGGCCGATCACCTCGCGCGCCGCCCCGACGATGGCGGCCTCGTCCGGCAGGTCGCGCCCGACCGCTTCGGCGAGTTCGCGGCGGTTCGGCGTGATCACGTCGGCCTCGGCATAGTGCGACCAGTCCGCCCCCTTGGGATCGACGATCACGGTGCGGCCGATCGAGCGGGCGCTGGCGATCAGGTTGCGCGCGATCGTGGGCGCCAGCACGCCCTTGCGATAATCCGACAGCACGGTGACCGAGGTCGCCGCCATCGCGTCGGAGGCGATCTTGAGCAGGCGTTCGCCGAGCTTGTCGGTCAGCGGCATCACCAGTTCGCGGTCGGCGCGGATCAGATGCTGGCCGGCGGCGATGTAGCGCGTCTTCACCGTCGTCGCCCGGCCGGTTTCCACCAGCAGCCAGGGCTCGACATTCGGCTGGCCGCCGATCAGCGCGGTGAGGTCGGAGCCTTCCTGGTCGTCGCCCACCACCGAGACGAAGGCGGCCGCCGCATCGAGCGCGGTGAGGTTGCGCACCACGTTGCCCGCCCCGCCCGGCATCGCGATCTCGCGCGTCACGGTCAGGATCGGCACCGGCGCCTCCGGGCTGATCCGTTCGACGCGCCCATAGGCGTAGCGGTCGAGCATCAGGTCGCCCACCACAAGAACGTTCGCCCGCGCCAGCCCCCGGATCGCGGCGATCAGATCGCCATCATCATGCTCAGCCATGCTGCCTCGCTAGCTTGCGCGGCGGCGTCGGGCAAGCGGTTTCGTGAGGTCGACCCGCCGCGCCGCCGGCGATTTTGCATCGCAGCATCGCGCGCCGCGCCGCCGGCGATGGCAAAACGGGCGCAGTGCCTCTATTTAACGGCCATGACCGAATTGCCGCCCTTTCTCGATCGCACCCGGCCCGACGTGCCCGATATTGCCGTGCCCCGCGGTGTCACGCCGTTTTTCCTCCCGAATCAGCCGGTTCGCGGCCGGCTGGTGCGGCTCGGCCCGCTCGCCGACGCGCTGCTGACCCGGCACGACCACGCGCCCGACGTGCGCGCCCTGCTCGGCCAGGCGCTGGCGCTGGTCGCCAGCCTCGCCACCGCGCTGAAATTCACCGGCAGTTTCTCGCTCCAGGCCAAGGGCGACGGCGCCGTGCCGCTGCTGCTCGCCGACTGCACCGATGGCGGGGCGCTGCGCGGCTATGCCCGGCTGTCCGACGAGATCGCGCTGCCGGAAGAGGCCACCGCGCGGGCGATGATGGGCGACGGCTACCTCGCCTTCACGGTGGACCAGGGGCCGGACATGGAGCGCCACCAGGGCATCGTCTCGCTCGAGGGCGAGAGCCTGGCGGACATGGCGCATCATTATTTCGAGACCTCCGAGCAGCTGCCCTGCCAGATCCACCTCGCCGCCGCCGAGACGCCGGCGGGCTGGCGCGCCGCGGCGCTGGTGATCGAGCGGATCGCCGGCGCCGGCGGCATCGACCCCGCGGTGAGCGAGGCCGAGCAGGAGGAAGCCTGGCGCACCGCGAAGATCCTCGCCGCGACGATCACCGACGAGGAACTGCTGGACGACACGCTGCCGCCGGAGCGCGTGCTCTACCGGCTGTTTCACGGCGAGGGCGTCGCGGTGGACCGGCCGCGGCCGCTCGCCTATGGCTGCCGCTGCTCGCGCGCCCGGCTCTCGGACGTGCTGGGCGGGTTTTCCGGAGACGATCTCGATCACATGACCATCGACGGGGACATCACGATGACGTGCGAATTCTGCAATGTCGATTTCCGCTTCCCGCGCGGCGAGATCGCCGCTGCCGCCTCGGCCGGCGAGCCGGGAGGCGCGTCATGAGGCGCCTCGCCCTCGCCGGGATCGTGCTGGCGCCGCTGGCGCTGTCGGCCTGCGCCACCGAGGCGCCGGCGCCGACGACCTTCGCCCGGCTCGACTATTCCTACCTCCCGCCGATCACCCTGAAGGTCGCCAGCATCCGCATCCGCGACGATTACCGGCCCGGACCGGACGCGGCGAAGATGATCGACCTCGCCCCCGAGCCGCCGGCGCGTGTGCTGGAGCGCATGGCGCATGAGCGGCTGGTGGCGAATGGCAGCCCCGGCTCGGCCTCGTTCGTCATCCGGCAGGCCTCGCTGCACCAGGTGGGCGACACGCTGGTGGGCACCATGACGGTCGATCTCAACGTGCGGACCAGCAACGGCCAGCGCGTCGGCTATGCCGAGGCGACCGTCTCGCGCAGCGAGACCGCGCCGACGAACGAGTCGCCGGACCGGATGCGCGCCGCGCTCTACGACCTGACCAAGACGATGATGAGCAGCATGAATGTCGAGCTGCAATACCAGATCCAGAGGAGCCTGCCCGACTGGCTCGCCTATTCGCCCGCCGGCGAGGTGGGCGGCATGGCGGCGCCGCACTACAGCCCCGACCAGGGCATCAGCGCGCAGCCTTTGCCGAACCCCGATGCCGGGCAGAATGGGCCGGCCAGCGGCACGAGCCTCGGCGGGTCGAACGACTGACCGGGCGGCGTTCCGGCCCGGCAGGCGGATGCGGGCCGCGCCCCGAGGGATGCAGCCGGGCGGCGGTTTAGCCGCGATGTCCGGGGAGCGCGGCGGTATCGCCGCGACCTGAAGGCGATCAGGACGGGACCGGCGGCGCGCGGGTGTGAAGCGGGCCGGG
>NZ_AFPR01000153.1:0-2430 GCF_000219295.1 Acidiphilium sp. PM | reverse complement strand
AGCCGCGTCGCCCGGTCGCGCCGGCGGGGCAGGGCGAACAGCTCCGGCGTGGTGTCGATGAACCGCGTGGTGTAATCCCCGGCGCGGAACGCGGGATGCGTCAGCAGCGCCTCCAGGAAGGGCAGGTTGGTGCTCACCCCGCGGATGCGATACTCGCGGATCGCCCGCACCATCCGCGCGATCGCCTCCTCCGGCGTCGGCGCCCAGGCCGTCACCTTCTCCAGCAGCGCGTCGTAGAAGCGTGTCACCACCGCGCCCGAATAGGCCGTCCCGCCATCGAGGCGGATGCCGAAGCCGAACGCCCCGCGATAGGCGGAAATCCGTCCGTAATCCGGAATGAAATTGTTCTCCGGGTTTTCCGTGGTGATCCGGCATTGCAGCGCGTGCCCGTCGAGCACGATGGCCTCCTGCGCCGGAATCCCGGTCTCGTCCGGCCGCCCGATCCGCCCGCCCTCGGCGATGCGGATCTGCGCCTTCACGATATCGAGCCCGGTCACCACCTCGGTCACCGTGTGCTCCACCTGGATGCGCGGATTGACCTCGATGAAATAGAACCGCCCGGTCTCGCGGTCGAGCAGGAACTCCACCGTCCCGGCGTTGCGGTAATCGGTCGCCCGGCCGATCGCCAGCGCCGCCGCGCACAGCCCCTCGCGCGTCGCGGCGTCGAGATACGGCGCCGGCGCCCGCTCGATCACCTTCTGGTGCCGCCGCTGGATCGTGCAGTCCCGCTCGAACAGGTGCACGAGATTGCCGTGCGAATCGCCGAGGATCTGCACCTCGACATGCCGCGCCCGCCGCACCAGCTTCTCGAAATACACCTCGTCATTGCCGAACGCCGCCAGCGCCTCGCGCCGCGCCGTCTCCACCTGCTCGGCCAGCCCCTCCGCGCTCTCGATCGGCCGCATCCCGCGCCCGCCGCCGCCCCAGGAGGCCTTGAGCATCACCGGATAGCCGATCTCCGCGGCGATCCGCCCGATCTCCGCCGCATCCCGCGGCAGCGGCGCCGAGGCCGGCATCACCGGCACGCCGACGCTCTCCGCGAGCTGCCTGGCCGCCACCTTGTTGCCCAGCGTGCGCATCGTCCGCGGCGCCGGCCCGATGAACGCGATCCCCCGCGCCGCGCAGGCCTCGGCGAACTCCGGATTTTCCGACAGGAACCCGTAGCCCGGATGGATCGCGTCCGCCTTCGCCTCCTCGGCGACGCGCAGCACCTCCTCGATCGACAGATACGCCTCGATCGGCCCCATCCCCTCGCCGATCAGATAGGCCTCGTCCGCCTTGAAGCGGTGCAGCGAGAGCTTGTCCTGCTCGGCATAGACGCCGATCGTGGTAATCCCCAGCTCGGTCGCCGCCCGGAACACCCGGATCGCGATTTCCGACCGGTTCGCCACCAGCAGCCGCCTGAATGTCTGCACCGCCCTGTACCTCCTTTGTAACTTTTTTTGACCCCCGGACCCTATGGTCACCTCGCCGCGAGGGCAAGACTTTTTGTGCGCTGCGGCAAAAATCGCCCCCGGCTTCACCCCGCGCCCGTTCTGCGCGACAACCGGCCCGATCACCGCGAGGGAAGAGGAGTCCATGAGCCAGCCGCGCACGACCGCACCCGCCGTTACCTGTTTCGGCCCCGATTTCCCCTTCGCCTATGACGACTGGCTGTCCCACCCCGCCGGCCTCGGCGCGCTGCCCGAAGCCGCGCACGGCGCCGAGGTCGCGATCATCGGCGCCGGCATCGCCGGCATCGTCGCCGCCTACGAGCTGATGAAGCTCGGCCTCCGCCCAGTCCTCTACGAGCAGGGCCGTCTCGGCGGCCGCCTCCGTTCCGAGCGTTTCGCCGGCGCCGAGGATGTCATCGCCGAGCTCGGCGGCATGCGCTTCCCCACCTCGTCGCGCGGCTTCTACCACTATCTCGACCTCGTCGGGCTCGACACCGCGCCCTTCCCGAACCCGCTCTCGCCGGCCTCGCCGAGCACCGTGATCGACCTCGAGGGCACCACGACCTATATCGAGGGCACCGGCCCGCTGCCGCCCTTCTTCGCCGAGGTGCAATCCGCCTGGGCCGAGGCTTTGGAGCAGCAATCCGGCTTCGCCGCCCTGCAGGCGGCCCTCCGCGCGCGCGACGTCGCCGCCCTGAAATCGCTGTGGAACCCCATCGTCGCCGCCTGGGACGAACGCACCTTCTACGATTTCGTCGCCTCCAGCCCCGCCTTCGCCCGCCTGTCCTTCCACCACCGCGAGGTCTTCGGCCAGGTCGGCTTCGGCACCGGCGGCTGGGATTCCGACTTCCCGAATTCCATGCTCGAAATCCTCCGCGTCGTCCTCACCGAGCTCGAGGACGACCAGCGCCTCGTCATCGGCGGTGTCGAGCAGCTGCCCCGCCGCCTCTGGGCCCATGCGCCGTCGCGCCTCGTCCACTGGCCGGCCGGCACCACG
>NZ_AFPR01000154.1:0-3334 GCF_000219295.1 Acidiphilium sp. PM | reverse complement strand
GGCGGGCGCGGCGCGGCCGGTGCTGCTGGCGGTGACGGTGCTGACCAGCCTTTCGGCCGGCGCGCTGGCGGAGACCGGGGTGGCTGGCGGACCGCGCCAGCAGGTGCTGCGGCTGGCGAAGCTGGCGCTCGCCGCCGGGGCGGACGGGCTGGTGTGCAGCGCCAACGAGATTTCGGTGCTGCGCGACGCGTTCGGCGCCGATCCGGTGCTGGTGGTGCCGGGAATCCGGCCCGCGGGCGCCGATCATGGCGATCAGGCGCGGGTGGCGACGCCGGAGGCGGCGATCGCGGCGGGGGCGAGCTATATCGTGGTCGGCCGGCCGATCACCACGGCGGCGGACCCGGCGGCGGCGGCGGCTTCCATCGCGGCGTCGATCGGCTGATGGCGCGGGCGAAGATCTGCGGGCTGCGGACGCGGGAGACCTGGCTGGCGGCGACGGACGCCGGGGCGGACTGGGTCGGGTTCGTGTTCTTTCCGCGCTCGCCGCGCTTTCTCACCACCGAGGCGCTGAAGGCGATCGGCGCGGATGCGCGGGTGCCGAGGGTGGGGCTATTCGTCGACCCCGAACCGGCGGCGATCGAGGCGGTGCTGAAGGTGCAGGACCTCGAATTTCTGCAGATCTATGCCGGCGCGGAAGCCTGCCGGGCGATGCGGGCGCGGTTCGGCGCGAAAGTGTGGCGGGCAGTGGGGGTTGCTTCCGCCGCCGATCTGCCGCGCGACGATGAGGGGCTGGACGGGTTCCTGATCGAATCGAAGCCGCCGCGGGGCGCGGACCGGCCGGGCGGCAATGCCACCGCGTTCGACTGGGCGGTGATGCAGGGCTGGCAGGCCCCCGCCCCGTGGCTGCTGGCGGGCGGGCTGACGCCGGCGAACGTGGCCGCGGCGGTGCGCGCGAGCGGGGCGACGGCGGTGGATGTGTCTTCCGGGGTGGAAAGCGCGCCGGGGGAGAAATCGGTTCCGCTGATCCGGGACTTCGTCGCGGCGGCGCACGCGGCCTGAGGCCGGGCCGGCGGTTGCCCGGCGCGGGCTATTTCTGGGTGCGGGCGCAGAAATAGGTGGCGCGGCCGGACTGGACGGTGCGGCTGATGCCGGCGCAGGCGGCCGGGCCGGGGCAGCGTTCGCAGGACTGGCCGGCGCGGTCGTAGACTTTCCAGGCGTGCTGGAAATAGCCGAGTTCGCCGGAGGGCTGGACATAGTCGCGCAGCGAGGAGCCGCCGGCGGCGATGGCGTCCGTGAGCGTGGCCTTGATCGCCGGCACCAGGCGCCCTGCCCTGCCCCGCCCGATCGTGCCGGCGAGGCGGTGCGGGAGGATGCCGGCGCGGAACAGGGCCTCGCTGACATAGATGTTGCCGAGGCCGGCGACGACCGACTGGTCGAGCAGCGCCGCCTTGATCGGGGTTTTCTTGCCTTCGAGGGCGGACGCAAGAGTGGCGGGCGAAAAGGCATCGTCGAGCGGTTCGGGGCCGAGGCCGGCGATCAGGCGGTGGGAGTCCTCCGCCGCGGTCGCGACGAGATCGAGCGCGCCGAAGCGGCGGGGATCGACGAAGCCGATCACGGCGCCGTCGTCGGTTTCGAGGGTCAGGTGCTGGTGCGGCAGCGGGGCGGAATCGATCGTCATCCGGCCGGACATGCCGAGATGGATCAGCACCGACAGCGCGCGGTCGAGCCGCATGAACATGTATTTGCCGCGGCGGCGGAAACCCTCGACGCGGGCGCCGGAGAGGAACTGCACGAAGCCCTCGGGGATCGGCCAGCGCAGGTCGGGCCGGGCGAGGACGACCCGGGCGAGGCGGCGGCCTTCGAGCTTGGCGGCGAGGCCGCGCATCACGGTTTCGACTTCGGGGAGTTCCGGCATGGTGCGTTTGCGGCTATAGCCTGAGCCCATGGCCGATACCAGCAGCGAGACCGTCGATTTCGGGTTTTCCACCGTGCCGCGCGACGAGAAGCGGCACAAGGTGCGGGAGGTGTTCGACAGCGTCGCCGGGCGCTACGACATCATGAACGACCTGATGTCGCTCGGCGTGCACCGGCTGTGGAAGCGGGAATTCGTCGCGATGATGGACCCGCGGCCGCACCGCACGCTGCTCGACCTCGCGGGCGGGACCGGGGATATTTCGCTGCGCTGGCTCGCCGCCGGCGGCGGGCCGGTGCTGATGACCGACATCAACGAGGCGATGCTGCGCGTCGGCCGCGGACGGGCGGAGGAGCAGGCGCGGATCGAGGGGATCGGCTTCGCGGTGGCGGATGCCGAGGCGCTGCCGCTGCGGGATTCGTGCGTCGATCGGGTGTCGATCGCGTTCGGGCTGCGCAACTGCACCGACAAGGACCGGGTGCTGGCCGAGGCGCGGCGGGTGCTGAAGCCGGGCGGGCGGTTCTTCTGCCTGGAGTTCTCGCGCTTGCAGGTGGCGGCGGCGCAGCCGCTTTACGAAAAGTGGTCGTTCGTGGCGCTGCCGGCGATCGGCGCGCGGGTCGCGCAGGACCGCGAGAGCTATCAGTATCTCGCCGAGAGCATCCGCATGTTCCCCGACCAGGAGACGCTGGCGGGGATGATGCGGCGGGCGGGATTCGAGCGGGTTTCATACCGGAACCTGAGCGGCGGGATCGCGGCGATCCATTCGGGATGGCGGCTGTGAGCGCACGCCTCGCCGGGCGGCGGGTGCTGCTCGTCATTGGCGGGGGGATCGCGGCCTACAAGGCGCTGGAGCTGATCCGGCTGATCCGCAAGGAGGGCGGCGCGGTGCGCGCGGTGATCACCGCCGGGGGAGAGAAATTCGTCACCCCGCTTTCGGTGCAGGCGCTGTGCGAGGACCGGGTGCATACCGACCTGTTCTCGCTGACCGGCGAGAGCGAGATGGGGCATATCCAGCTCTCGCGCAGCGCGGATCTCGTGGTGGTGGCGCCGGCCTCGGCGGATCTGCTGGCGAAGATGGCGGCGGGGATGGCGGACGATCTGGCGACCACGCTGCTGCTCGCGACCGACAAGGAGGTGCTGGTCGCACCGGCGATGAACGTGCGGATGTGGACGCATCCGGCGACGGTGGCGAATCTGGAGACGCTGCTTCGGCGCGGGGTTTCGGTGGTCGGGCCCGAGGAGGGGCCGATGGCCTGCGGCGAGTTCGGACCGGGGCGGCTGGCGGAGCCGGCGGCGATCCTTGAGGCGATCGTCGCGCGGCTCGATGGCGAGCGGATTCTGGCCGGGCGGCATGTGGTGGTGACCAGCGGGCCGACGCATGAGCCGATCGACCCGGTGCGCTACATCGCCAATCGCAGTTCGGGCAGGCAGGGCCACGCGATCGCCGCGGCGCTGGCGCGGCGCGGGGCGCGGGTGACGCTG
>NZ_AFPR01000155.1:0-4005 GCF_000219295.1 Acidiphilium sp. PM | reverse complement strand
GATGGCGGTGCGCCACATGCTGCTGAAGGCCGGGATTCCGGCAGAGCGGATCATCGTGCAGGCGCTCGGCAATCCGCCGGGCGCGCCGGACGACCGCGTGACGCTGAGCACCCTTCCCTGAGGCAGGAGCCCCGATGACCCGACCGAACAGCTACCTGATCCGCATGCTGGTGTTCCTGGTCCTGGTCTACGGGCTGGCCGCCTTCCTCGCGCCGACGCTGGAGAAGTTCTTCCTCGCCAACCCGGTGGTGAACTCGGTGATCGCGGTGGTGGAGGTGTTCGGCATCTTCTGGAACCTGCGGCAGGTGATGCGGCTGAGCCCGGAAGTGGACTGGGTGGAGCGGTTCCAGCGCTCGCGCGCCTCGATCGAGCATGGGCCGAAACCGCGGCTGCTGCTGCCGATGGCGCGGATGTTCGGCGGGCGGCACGAGGACGGGCGGCGGGTGACGCTGTCGGTCGCGAGCATGCGGACCATGCTGGATGGCATCGCCAGCCGGCTCGACGAAAGCCGCGAGACCTCGCGCTACGTGACCGGGGTGATGATCTTCCTCGGCCTGCTCGGGACGTTCTGGGGGCTGCTGAAGACGGTGCACGCGGTGGCCGCGGTGATCGCGGCGATGAACCTCGCGGGCGGGGACGTGAACGGGATGTTCGCCCAGCTCAAGGCCGGGCTCGCCGGGCCGCTGGCGGGGATGGGCACGGCGTTCTCCTCCTCGATGTTCGGGCTTTCGGGCGCGCTGATCCTCGGCTTCCTCGACCTGACGGCGGGACAGGCGATGACGCGCTTCTTCAACGAGCTGGAGGAGTGGCTCGCCGGGCTGACGCGGGTGTCCTCGGGGGCGGTGGCCGCGGATGGCGAGGGCGGGCTGCCGGCCTATGCGCAGGCGCTGCTGGAGCAGAACACCGAGAATGTCGAGGCGCTGCAACGACTGCTGGCGCGCAGCGAGGAGAGCCGGCACGACGCCACGCGGACGATCGCGGAGATGAGCGAGCGGATGAACGTGCTGGCGGAATCGATCCAGAACTCGCAGCGGGTGATGCTGCGGGTGGGCGAAGGGCTGGCCGCCCTCACCCGCCTCGCCGAACGCAGCGACGAGCGCAACGGCAGCGAGATCG
Source organism: Acidiphilium sp. PM (assembly GCF_000219295.1). NCBI lineage: Bacteria > Pseudomonadati > Pseudomonadota > Alphaproteobacteria > Acetobacterales > Acidocellaceae > Acidiphilium > Acidiphilium sp. PM. The sequence continues at coordinate 2,889 of NZ_AFPR01000155.1, read as the reverse complement.
CGCGGGCGCATCTGCGCAACATCGAACTGCTGATCGCGCGGATGATCGCCGAGGCGGAACAGGGGCGGGTGCAGGGGCTCGCCGATCTGCGCCACGACCTCAACGTGCTGACCCGGACCGTCGCCGCGCGGTTCGACGAGGCGAAGGGCTGAGCCATGGCACGCACGATCCGCGGCCGCAACAACGGGCTGGAGATCTGGCCGGGCTATGTCGACGCGCTGTCGACCCTGCTGATGGTGACGATCTTCGTGCTGCTCGTCTTCGTGCTGGCGGAGGCGTTCCTGTCGGTGGCGCTGTCGGGGCGGAACAAGACGATCACCGCGCTGCGCAGCGAGATCGCCCAGCTCTCGCACGTGCTGGCGCTGCAGAAATCGAAGACCGCCTCGCTGCAGGACGAACTCGCCAGCATGGCCTCGCTGATGAAGGCGGCGAAGACGCGCGAGGCCGCGCTGATGGCGGCGAACGCGGCGCTCACGGCGAAGACCGCGACGCTCGGCGCCGCCGTGACGGCGGCGGGCGGGAAACTCGCCGGCCAGGTGAAGCTGAACGCGCAGGAGCTGCAGACGGTCAGCCTGCTCAACCAGCAGATCGCGGCGCTGCGGCTGCAGCTCGCGACGATCGCCGCAGCGCTCGATGCGGCGCAGAAGAAGGACCAGGAAGAGCACGTGCAGATCGCCGATCTCGGCCAGCGGCTGAACGAGGCGCTGGCGCGCAAGGTGCAGTCGCTGGAGCAGTATCGCAGCGAGTTCTTCGGCGTGCTGCGCAAGGCGCTGGCGGACCAGAAGGACATCAAGGTGGTGGGCGACCGCTTCGTGTTCGAGAGCGCGGTGCTGTTCCCCTCCGACTCGGCACGGCTCTCGGCCAAGGGCAAGGCGGAGATCGCGAAGGTGGCGCAGGCGATCGAGGCGATCGCGCCGAAGATTCCGGACAAGATCAACTGGGTGCTGAGCGTCACCGGCTATGCCGACAAGGAGGCGATCACCGGCGGGCCGTACAAGGACAATTTCGACCTCTCGGCGGCGCGCGCGCTTTCGGTGCTGCACCTGCTGATCGCGGACGGGGTGCCGAAGAACCGGGTGGTGGCGGCCGGGTTCGGCGCGGATCACCCGATCGCCACGGGCAATACGCCGCAGGACCTCGCGCAGAACCGGCGGATCGAGTTCCGGCTCACCTCGGCGGATTGAGGCGCGGGCGCTGCCCTCAGGCGACCAGGGGGGCGCGGAGGGCGGCGGCGCGGGCCCAGCTTTCGGCGGCGTCCTGGTCGAAGAGTTCGGCGAGTTTCTTCATCATCGTGCCGCCGAGTTCCTCGGCATCGACCAGGGTGACGGCGCGGCGGTAGTAGCGCGTGACGTCGTGGCCGATGCCGATGGCGACCAGCTCGACGAAGTCGCGGCTTTCGATGTCGCGGATCACGTCGCGCAGATGGCGTTCGAGATAGCTGCCCTGGTTGACCGAGAGGGTGGAATCGTCGACCGGCGCGCCATCGGAGATGACCATCAGGATGCGGCGGTGCTCGGGCCTGGCGCAGAGGCGGCGATAGGCCCAGGCCAGGGCCTCGCCGTCGATGTTTTCCTTGAGCAGCCCCTCGCGCAGCATCAGGCCGAGATTGCGGCGGGCGCGGCGCCAGGGTTCGTCCGCCCCCTTGTAGACGATGTGGCGGAGGTCGTTCAGCCGGCCGGGATTGCGCGGCTTGCCGTCCGCCACCCATTTCTCGCGGCTCTGCCCGCCCTTCCAGGCGCGGGTGGTGAAGCCGAGGATTTCCACCTTCACCGCGCAGCGCTCCAGCGTGCGGGCCAGGATGTCGCTGCACATGGCGGCGACCGAGATCGGCCGGCCGCGCATCGAGCCGGAATTGTCGATCAGCAGGGTCACCACCGTGTCGCGGAATTCCATCTCGCGCTCGCGCTTGAAGGAGAGCGGCAGCAGCGGGTCGGCGACGACGCGGGCGAGGCGGCCGACATCGAGCAGGCCTTCCTCCAGGTCGAAATCCCAGGCGCGCTGCTGCTGGGCGAGCAGGCGGCGCTGCAGGCGGTTGGCGAGCTTGGAGACCACGCCGTGCAGATGCTGGAGCTGCTGGTCGAGCTGCTGGCGCAGGCGGGCGAGTTCCTCGGGATCGCAGAGCTGCTCGGCGCCGATTTCCTCGTCGAAGGCGCGGGTATAGGCGTGGTAGGCGGCACCGGTTTCATCTTCCACCGGCTTGCGGCGCTGCTGCGGGCCGGCGGGCGCCTCGTCCGGCGCGGCGGCGGAGTCGTCGTCGGTCTCCTCGTCGGCCTCGGCGTCGGAGGCTTCGGATTCGAGGGAGTCGGGGGCCTCGGAGAGCAGGTCCTGGTCGTCCTCGCGGGTCTGGGTCTCGCCCTCGCCGGAATTGTCCTGCGAGAGGGACTGTTCGCCCTGCTCGCCCTGTTCCTCGCTGTCCTCGCCCTCCTCGGACTCGGCTTCGGCCTCGGCGAGGTCCATCACCGCGAGCAGGCGGCGGGCGGCGCGGGCGAAGGCGTCCTGGTCGGCGCGCTCGGCGGCGAGATCGTCCAGCGCCCGGTCGGCATCGCCGGTCAGGGTCTCGCGCCAGAGATCGAGGATGTGGCGGGCGGCGGCGGGGATCGAGGCCGGGTCCATGCGCTCGCGGGCGAGCAGGCCGAGCGCCTGGGCGGTGGAGAGCTGCTCGGCGCGGCTCATCCGGTCGAGCCCCTCGGCCTCGGCGTCCTCGTTCAGCTTGCGCTGGAGATTGGCGGCGACACCCTGCATGTGGGCGGCGCCGACGATCTCGACGCGGGCCTGTTCCAGCGCGTCGTAGGCGTCGCGGGCGTCGCGGGCGACGGGGGCGCGGGCGGCGTGGATGGCGTCGTCGTGATGGCGCAGGCGCAGCGCCATCGCATCGGCGATGCCGCGCAG
>NZ_AFPR01000156.1:0-8535 GCF_000219295.1 Acidiphilium sp. PM | reverse complement strand
GCCATGATCTCCGCGGGCGCGAGGGTCGGCTCGTCCTCTGGCGGTCCGCTCACGGCGCGGCTCCGGCGGCGGGCATGGTGGCGCGGCGCGCGCCGGCGGGTCGGGTCATCGCGTCTCCAGGGCGGGCGGGCCGCCGGGCAACCGGTGGGCGGGCCCATATGGCGCGGATTCGGCGCGCCGCGCCAGTGGAAAAGTGCCGCGCGGCGGCGTGCGAGCGGTCCCATGGCGCGAAACAGGGCTGGACAAATTGTATAGACAATTGTTTGCTGGCGGCGACCACAAGAACATCGCAAGGGGGAGCAAGACGTGACCAGCGAGACCGTTCCGGGCGCCATCGAGCGCCGCGCCATCGACCCGATACCCGAATCAGAGCGGCATGGCCGGCCGGCCGCGCTGTTCACGCTGTGGTTCTCGGCGAACATGCAGATGACCACGGTGGCGACCGGGCTGGTGGCGACCGCGCTGGGGCTCGGCCTCGGCTCGGGGCTGCTGGCGATCGTGCTCGGCAATGTCGTCGGCGGGCTGTTCATGGCCTATCACGCCGCGCAGGGGCCGAAGCTCGGCATTCCGCAGATGATCCAGTCGCGCGCGCAGTTCGGCGTGGCCGGGGCGAACCTGCCGGTGGCGCTGGTGATCGTGCTCTATGTCGGGTTCTTCACCCTCAGCGCGATCCTCGGCGGCGAGGCGGCGGCGGCGCTGTTCGGCGTGTCGAAGGCGGCGGGGGTGGTGATCGTCGACGCGCTGGCCTTCGTGCTGCTGGCGTTCGGCTACGACCAGATCCACCGCTACGAGCGCTATGTGGCTCTGGTGTTCCTGCTCGTGTTCGGCGCCGTCACCATCGCGCTGCTCTCGCGCTACCACGCGATGCCGGCGGCGCCGGCGAAGGCGGCCTCGCCGGCGATGGTGGTGCTGGGGATCTCGATCTTCGCGACCTGGCAGATCACCTACGCGCCCTATGTCGCCGACTATTCGCGCTACCTGCCGGCCGATACCTCGTTCCTGCGCAGTTCGGCGCATACCTATCTCGGCTCGGTGCTGGCCTCGATCTGGATGATGAGCCTCGGGCTGCTGGCCGGGCTGGTGGCGAACAAGGCGGCGAACGCCGACACCACGCTGTTCTTCGCCGGGCTGCTCGGGCCGGGGCTGCGCTGGCTGATGCTTGTGGTCATCATGCTCGGGATCGTCGGCGCCAATGTGCTGAACCTGTACGGCGCCGCGATGTCCACCGGCACGATCCTGACCGCCGGCGGCGACACGACGCTGGCGCGGGCGGTGCTGGCCCGGGGCAGCGCGCTGCGGATCGGCGTCGGCGCCGCGATCGCGGTGATCGGCACGGCGCTCGCGGTTCTCGCGAGCGGCAGCTTCGTCGACGGGATGACCAATTTCCTGCTGCTGCTGCTCTACGTTTTCGTGCCGTGGACGGCGATCAACCTGACGGATTTCTACCTGGTGCGGCAGGGAAGCTACGATATCGGCGCGATCTATGACCCCGCCGGCATCTACCGGCGGATCAACTGGTCGACCATGGCGATCTATGCCGTCGGCATTCTCGTCGAGATCCCGTTCATGAACGCCGAGCTTTACGAGGGGCCGATCGCCCGCGCGCTGGGCGGCGCCGATATCAGCTGGCTGGTCGGGCTGGCGGTGTCCGGCGCGCTGTATTTCGCGGTGAACCGGGCGGGGCGGGGTGCGGCGGCGTGAGCGGGGCCGGGAGGTTGCGCATACAAGCCGGGAGGCGCTCCGGAAGGGCTGGAATATCCTTCCGTATAGGGGATCAAAATCACGTAAAAACGAATATCGACAGGTCAGTTCGTCTCACGTAACAGGAGGTCGTCTCGCACCTCTGGACAAGGTGCGGGGCATCTCGCGCGTCGGCCCCGGAGAGATCCGGGGTCGCTTGCTTTGGAGCCGGTGCCCGGATGGGCAGCACCGCCCTCACCTGCCGGCACCGACCGCCTGGGCGCGGCGGCGGACCCGGCCGGGTCCGATGATGCTTCAGAGGAGGAAGGGTGCCGAGACGGCCAGCGCGGCGATGACGATCACCGCCGCGGCGCGCAACGGGTGATCGTAAAGCGCGACGCTCTTGGCGCACACGCACTCGAACCAGTTGCCAGGACGCGACCGCGGGGACGCCATTGCCGTTGCTGCCTTTCGTTTGGGGACTGCCCAGGGTGAGACGCCGTGGGAGTCGGACGCCATACGCGTATGGCCATATCGGTTTCGCGGGCACCCCGGGAGAACGCATGGCCGGTATCGAATTTGTAATCCCGCCGTCGGGATTTCGACATCTGCTCAAAGGGGTGATCGCCTTCGGTCGAAGGCGGCTTGCGGCGTGAAACGTCGTGACAAGAGTCCGCAACATTGCGGCGATCCGGGCGCGCTATGCCACGGGCGGTCGCGTCGTTGCGGTATTCGGGGCGCTTCGCCCCCGGACGCGGCAAGGCGCCGCGAGGGGGCGGGCGAGGGATGCGAAAGGCGGGTTCAGGGGTTCTGCGGCGGGCGGGGCTGCGACCGCAGATAGGCTTCCAGCGCGGCGAGGTTCTGCCGCGCGGTTTCGTTGCCCTGCGCGGCGGCCTGGCGATAGAGCTCGATCGCGCGCCGCGTGTCCTGCGGGACGCCCTGGCCGGTCTGGTACATCATGGCGAGGTTGTTCTGGGCGACGGGATCGCCGCGCCGTGCCGCGAAGGCGAACCAGTGGGCGGCCATCGCATCGTCCCGCGGGACGCCCTGGCCGTTTTCGTAGAGCGAGCCGAGATAGGTCGCGGCGGCGACATTGCCGTTCCGCGCCGCCTGTTCGAGCTGGCTGACCGGCTGCGCCTGGGCGGCCTGCCAGGCGCCAAGCGTTGCGACAAACACGATCGCCGCGGCGGCGCCGCGTATCCGGTGTGCTGTCATCGTTCTCTCCTCCGCGAGCTGGTTGCACGTGAGCCCAGCGGATATCGGTCCGGCGGGCGGCCGGTTCAACAACGGGTGCGGCGGGACGAAGGCGACCCCTTGGCGAGGCGGGGGATTCGGCGGTATCCCAATGGCAAGAAAGCGATCGCTTGATCCGAGCGGCACATGGATATGGGAAACATCTTCATCCGGCTGAATTCGCTCCTGTTTCACCCCTGGATGCTGGGATTCTTGCTGCTCGGGTTCACCGGCCTGTCGGTCTGGTGTCTCGACTGGCTCATTTTCAGGCGGCGGCTGCAGGCGCGCCTCTCCGATCGCGACGACGAGGCCGGGCCCTGACCCGGACGGGGCGGATCACCACCCGGCGGCCTTGGCCATCCGGTCGAGCTCGTCCAGCCGGCTGGTGGTGATCAGGGCGGCGCATTGCGTGTCGGGCGCGGAGGCGGCCTTGAGGCGCGTCACGATCTGGGTGTCGGTGAACATGGAGAGTTCGGTGCCCTGCCGGCCGCTGTCCTCGGGCCAGAGGGTGCGGGCCGCATCGGCGGCGTCATAGGCGATCTGCTCTTCAACCAGAGATTGCCAGCGGACGGAGCGGAGATGGCAGCGGACAGCGACGACCGCCCACCACTCCATGTCGAGGAGCGGGGTGGTCTCGGTGAGGAACGTCGTCTCGCGGCGATGCGAAACGACGGGAATCGGCGGCAGGCGGGAGGCTGGCTTGATCATCGGCCCCGGTAAGGAAAGCGCGAATGCCCCCGCCACGAGAAGCGCTCGAACGCTCATGTGCCCATCCAGATAATACGAAGAGAGGCGTCTTTTTTGACTAAGGTTAATTATTTATACACTTTATGATAACGTAATATACTGAAGAAATCAATTGCTCCATAGGATGAAACTATTAATCAAAAGCAATATCGCGAACGGACGTCATGCGCGATGACTTGCGGCCGCCGGGAAAAAAGTGGCAGCCGGGCTTTGGAGGAGAACCGGCTGCCAACGGAAAGTGGGAGCATAAGCACGTGTGTCGTGCCGAGCGCCTTGTGCGTGCGGGCCGGGAGAGGGTCAACCGGGGGCGGGCGCCGGGAGCGCCCACGTTGCGGTGAGCGTGTTCACAAGATCGAAAGACGCGGCCAGGCGGGCGGCGAGCCGGAGGCCCGGCCGAGACATTATGAAACGTGGGCGTTACGCGCGAGCGACGAAGATCGCCCATGATGCGAGGCATGCATTTGGACCTCCTTGCGCACCGGCCCCGGAGCCCTCATCCGGGGCCGTTTTTCGGCCGGGGCGCGGTTCACCATCCGCCCGCCTTGGCGATGTGATCGAGCTCCCCGAGCTTGCCGGTGGACAGGAGGGCGGCGCATTGAAGCCGCGAGGCGAATTCGGCCTCGCAGCGGGCCTCGGCCTGCGCGGCGGTGAAGATCGACAGCGCCTGTTCCTGGCGCTTCCCGTCGCCCGGCCACAGGAGTTTTGCCGCGTCCGCGGATTCATGGGCGATGCGTTCCTCGATGGCGGCCTGCCATCGCGCGGTGCGGAACCGGCAGCGCACAGCCTCGACGGCCCACCATTCGAGGTCCAGAAGCGGCTGCGTTCCCTTCAGGAACGCGATCTCGCGGCGGTTGGGGCGGGCGACGATCATGGGCGGCGGATGGCAGGCCTGCCCCGTGCCGCCCAGCAGTCCCGGCATGGCGGCCAGCGCCGCGCCCGCCACGAAGACGGCGCGATGCAGCATGCGCCCCTCCCAGAATTATGAAACCAGCTGCTTTTTTGCCTTCAGGTAATTATTTTGAAAGCGAACGATAATCTCGTTGGATCAAAGATCAACTATTCAAAAAGCTTATATTCTTAAGGTTTCATTCTACCCTTGCGGGAATCCCGCCGCGCCCGCGGGCGTCGCCCCGGGCGAATGAGCGGGCAGGGTCGTTGCGGGGTGGGCGGACCAGGGGAGGATCGAGGCCGCTGGTGCGCCGGGCCGGCAAGCCGGGTAGGGACGCGACGTTGCGCGAGGCCTGCTCTACGTGGCCCGGCACCTCGCCACTGGCCGGGCTTCGCCCGCGTTGTGGGTGCGGCACTTCTACGCCAAGACGCGGTTCTACGTGATGTGCTGGCGGGCGGGCTATAGGGTGGTCACGGTTCGGCGGTTGGCGCGGGAGGCCGCCGCACAAAACTGAGACAATAGGAAAAGCCTCCGTTACACGGGGCCGCTTAAAAGCCAGTGCCGGACTTTCCTTTCAATGTCCGCTTTGAACTCCAGTTGCAGTTGGCCCCGGAGACATCCGGGGCCTTTTTGTAATCAGGCACGCCGGCGCTTGCGGCGCGCGACGAGGCCGAGGCCGAGAAGGCCGGTGCCCAAGAGGACGAGCGAGCCGGGCTCTGGAACGGTCGCCGTTATGGTCGAGAGCAACACGTTGTTCTTCGTTGCAACCACATCGAGATAGTCCCACGTGCCGATCACGTTGGTTAACGCGCCCGTATAGGTGCCGCCGGCACTCAGAAGTGTTGCGCCGATCATATTGCCGTAAGTGTTTGTGCCATAGACCGCCCATTGATCGCCACCCGGCAAGCTGCCCATCGAGAAGCCGAGATTGAGCGAATTCAGGGGTGGGCTTGAAAGGCCGGAAATATCGACCTGCACGAAGCTATTGATCACGTTAGCACTGATCTCGTCCTGATTCGTTGGATCGTTGGTCAGGCCGATACCCTGCTCACCGGGCTGAACTCCGGTCGTCGTCGGATACTGGCCATTCTTTTGATACAGATGCAGTGTTGGTCCCGACTTTGAATTCGTGGGACCAAACGGCGTCAGTGTAACAGTCTGTGCCGGATTTAGGGCAGGCGTGCTGCTGAAGGTGACAGACTGGGTGCCTGATGTGCCATCGATTATGGCGCCACCTGTGCCGCCAGTAATGACACTGTTTTTGCCACTATGGTTGTAGAAGACCCAGCTCACGACGTCGGCCTGCGCCGCGCCTGTTCCGGCGAGGCTGACGGCACTGAGCGCAGCGGCGCCGAAAATGACCGATCTTAGATAATGTGGTCTCATGAATTCCTCCTGTATGTGCCGGATTATGCCGGCTAGAGCTTCCAAGCGGCGTAGCCCGAAGGAACGCCGCCGAACTGCACAGGGCAAAAATCACGCCAAACAAAAACAGGTAATGTTATCAATACGATAGTCGTTTACTACTCGGAGTGATGTAAGAAATCCTGACAGCGGTCGATGCGTTTTGCTCTCGCATGAGATTTTCAACTCTGGAGACGCAAGATCGCCGGCGAGACCTCCGACACGGCATTTGGAGCCGGGTGCCGATGCGCCGTGGCATTAACGGTTGAATCAGCCGCTTGAGTTTGCAGCAGAAAAGCTTCCCTGCAGCGTTCCCTTGTCACGACTCGTCGTACCTATACCAACTTAGGCGTTCTTGTTGTGTATTGCTCATTAGCGGGGAATACTGTCACGATTTGGGGGTTAGAGCCGAGCGCTGCTTGTATCACTATCACCGCATGTGTAACGTTGTCTGTATCTTTTTTTTATTCTTATCAATAGATCGTCCGACGTAACCCTCTGGAATCTTTGCGGCGACTATGAATCGATTGTTCTTATGGGGATTGTTGGCCTCGCGTAACTGGTGTTCTTTATCATTTAACACTGCGGTCACGATATCTAGTACAATAGAATTATCGATTACACTCGTAACATCGAGATGAAGTGTATCAGAATTTGTTTTCTTTGCATTTTGATTATATGTGCCAATAGGTTTACCTATCTGACTAGGCTTCGTTTTATTAGTATTGAGAATTTTACGGATTTTCGCCTTCTTATTTACCGATAATTTACCATAAGCCGCCCCGCCATCAATATATAACTTCGTTTTCTTTTTGAAATACCCCTGTGGCTGTCCACCTTGTGCTGCCTCTAAAGCCGCATCCTTTGAATAGTGCTTCTCTAAAATGTGTTGATTTTCTTTCACCATCGTGAATAAATTTGTAATCCTCAGGTCCTTTATGGCGTTCACCGCTGCTACGGCATTTTGCCTGCTTATCGCCATGACTTTCTCCGTGTTACCCTGTTCAAGCGGCTATTCGTGGATCAGAATAAGAACTTTAATCGTCATTAACATGTTAGCAAAAACAACATAATTTTTACAATGACGATTCTTGTGCTCACAAATATGTGATAATCGAACAATGTGGCCGGTTGCCCCGAATGGTGAATAGGCCTCTTTTGTGCCCTATAAGTGGCGTGAATCGTTGATTTCATTGGTGCGCCGGGCAGGACTCGAACCCGCAACCAAACCGTTATGAGCGGTCCGCTCTAACCGTTGAGCTACCGGCGCACGCCGCCTGTATGGGGCCGGGGCGCGGCGATTGGCAATATCCGCCCGTGCGGCTAGAAGGCGCGCGACATCATTCAGGAGGTTCCGCCATGGACGTTTCCAAGATCCCGGCCGGCAAGGCGCCGCCGTCCGACATTCATGTGGTGATCGAGATTCCGCAGGGCTCGGCGGTGAAATACGAGGTCGACAAGGAGAGCGGGGCGGTGATGGTGGACCGCTTCCTGTTCACCCCGATGGCCTATCCGGCGGCCTACGGGTTCATTCCCAACACCCTCGCCGACGATGGCGACCCGGCGGACGCGCTGGTGCTGGTGCCGGCGGCGGTGGTGCCGGGGGCGGTGATCCGGGCGCGGCCGATCGGCGTGCTGCGGATGGAAGACGAGGCGGGGCAGGACGAGAAGATCGTCTGCGTGCCGCACGACAAGATCCACCCGCAATTCTCCGGCGTCACCGAGGTCGACCAGCTGCCGGCGATCACGCGCGACGCGATCGAGCATTTCTTCACCCATTACAAGGACCTGGAGAAGGGCAAGTGGGTGAAGGTGACCGGCTGGGAAGGCCGCGAATCCGCCGAGGCGGCGATCAGCCAGAGCCTCGCCCGCGCCGCGAAGTAGTTTTGCTCCGGCTCCGGCCCGGTGAGGGCCGGAGCGGCTTTGGAGGCCGTCAGGCCCCGGTTTCCGCCGCGAGGATGGCTTCGAGCCCCTCGCGGTAGGAGGGAAAACGCCAGGGGCGGCGCAGCGCTGCCCTGGTGCCCTCGCTCCGCACGATGCGGTTTTCCGACCAGAAGGACAGCGCCATCGGCGACATTCCGCGCCGCGCCTCGTCGAAGGGGATCAGCGGCGGCGGGGCGATGCCGAGCAGGGATGCGGCATGGGCGATGACATCGGCGCTCGGGGCGGGTTCGTCATCGGCGAAGTTGAGGATGCGCGCGCCGCCGGTGGCCGTGGCGATGGACGCGAGCGTGCCGCCGGCGATGTCGTCCACATGGATGCGGCTGAATTTTTGCCCCGGCCGGTCGATCCGGCGGGCGGTGCCGGCGCGCAGGTCGTCGAAGGCGGAGCGGCCGGGGCCGTAGATGCCGGCGAGGCGGATGACGTCGACGGCGCGGTGGTCGTTCGCCATCGCCGCCCAGTTCTGCTCCGCCTCGACGCGGCGGAGGGTGCGCGGCGAGCCGGGGGCGGGCGGCGTGGTTTCGTCGACGCTGCCGCCCTGGCGGTCGCCATAGACGCCGGTGGTGGAGAAATAGCCGATCCAGCGCAGCGCCGGGGCGGCGGCGATGGCATCGGCGCAGAGGGCGAGGAGCGGATCGCCG
>NZ_AFPR01000157.1:0-14178 GCF_000219295.1 Acidiphilium sp. PM | reverse complement strand
CTGCCCCGCCGCGGCGATCTCGAGGGCGCGCCGCGCCCCGTCCATCCCCCGCACATCGGCGAGGTCCGGCTGGCGCGAAGGTGCCTGGAACCGCCCGCGCGGCGGCGGCTCCAGCAGCGCCTCGCCGCGGAAATGGTTGATCAGCGCGAGCAGGTCGGCCGGCGCCAGCACGCCGATCTCGCCGGCCCAGCCCGCTTCCGGCCCCTGCGCCGCGGGGCAGATCAGGCCGAGATCGCGCGCCCCCGCGGCAATCGCCGCCGGCAACACCCCGGCCACCGGCGCCAGCCGCCCGTCGAGCGACAGCTCGCCGATCGCCGCGAACCGCGCCATCTCCTCCGCCGGCAGCACGTCCATCGCGGTCAGCACGCCGAGCGCGATCGGCAGGTCGAAATGGCTGCCCTCCTTCTGCAGGTCCGCCGGGGCCAGGTTCACGAGGATGCGCTTCGCCGGCAGCGCGAGGCCCATCGCGGTCAGCGCCGCGCGCACCCGCTCCCGCGATTCCGCCACCGCCTTGTCGGCCAGCCCGACGACGAGAAACACCGGCAGCCCGGCGGCGATCTGCACCTGCACCTCGACCGGCTGCGCCTCGATCCCGGCGAAGGCGAAGCTCTGGATGCGGGTGATGCTCACGCCGCCGCCCCGGAGAGGAATCCCTCGCGGCGGAAGCTCAGCCACCCCGCCTTGCCGATGATGACATGGTCATGCAGCGTGATGTCGAGCAGGGCGACGGCGCGCTGCACCTCCCGCGTCATCTCGACGTCGTCGCGCGAGGGGGAGGGGTCGCCGCTCGGGTGGTTGTGAACGAGGATGAGCGCCGTCGCCCGTGTCTCGATCGCCCGCCGCACCACCTCGCGCACATAGACCTGGGTATGGTTCACCGTCCCGCGCGAGGCCACCTCGTCGGCGAGCAGCCGGTTGCGGTTGTCGAGATAGATCACGCGGAACTGCTCCACCGGCTCGCGCGCCATCGCGATGGTGAGGTAATCGATCAGCCGCTCCCAGTTGTTCAGCACCGGCGCGTCCGCCAGCTCCGCGCGGGCGAGGCGGATGGCCGAGGCCTGGACCAGCTTGATCGCCGCCACGCTGTGCTGCCCGAGCCCCGGTGTCGCGAACAGCGCGTCCGGCTCGGCGGCGAGCACGGCGGCATAGGAGCCGAACCGGTTGATCAGCGCCTTGGCGAGCGGCTTGGTGTCGCCCTTCTTGAAGGCGAGGAAGAGCAGCATTTCCAGCAGCTCGTAATCGGCCAGCGCCTCGGCGCCGCGGCCGAGCAGCTTCTCGCGCATCCGGCCGCGATGGCCCTGCGGCCCGGTGCTGGAGAAGGGCGCATCGGCCGCCGGCGCGTGGTCGAACCCGCCGCGCTCCGCCATCCCGCGCCGCCCCGGAAGCGGGGCCGCTTCCGGGAATGGCTCGCCGCCGTGCCGGCGCATCGCGCGGAATAGTTTTTCAAGCAAAAGGAGAAAAACTCCATCTCAGATACTCGCCAAGGTTGAATACTACCGATCCAACCGCCGGCTTGTCCAGCGTCATCGCCGTGGCTTGCGCCCCACGCGGCCGCGCAGATAGAACAGCGCACGGCCGCCGCCGGCTGCCGCCATTCCGTCCCGGAGACCCTCATGAGCCGCATCATCCGCACCGAAGCGAACGAAATCCTCTCGAAAGCCGTCGAATATCATGGCTTCGTCTACACCCAGGGCGTGGTCGCGGCGGACCCGGCCGGCGACATCACCGCCCAGACCCGTGATGTTCTCGCCCAGATCGACGCGCTGCTCGAACAGCATGGGACCGACAACACGCGCCTTCTGCAGGCGCAGATCTGGCTGAAATCGATCGACGACCGCGGCGCGATGAACGCCGTCTGGTCGGCCTGGCTGCCGGAAGGCGGCGCGCCGGTCCGCGCCTGCGTCGAGGCGAAGCTCGCCGATCCGCGCTACCTGGTCGAGATCATGGTCGTCGCCTGCCGCTGACCCCGGCCGCGTAAACATTTTCCGCCATTCGCGCCGGATGAAATCTCGATCTTCATCCGGCGTTAGGAAGTTCGTCGTAACGTCCGCCCCATGTCGCCGCGAAACATTAAATTTTCCTCGCGCGTGACATTTTTGCCCAGTCCGAGGGTTGCGTTCACCGCAGTCCCCCCGTAACAGGAATGCAAGCCATTCGTGGCTTGAAACAAAGACCCGAGTCGGCAAAAAGCTCGGTCCGGTTACTGCGCTGACTGAGCAAAATCCGGCATTGGCTTGATTGGATTGTGGTTTTTTTGTGTCCGGAAGGGGCGCGCGGAACAAGAAGGCGAACGGGGCATGTGGGCAGGCGTTACGCGATTGAAGGAAACATCACGGTTTTGCGGCGGCGTTTTCGTTGCCTTCCTTCTCGCGCATGTCGGCCATGCAAAGACGGAACATACCGCTCCCGCGCGCGTCGTCCACCGAGTGAAATCGCCCGTGCGCCACGTCGTCTACCACCACGAACCGGTGCGCCACGCCCCCATCCACCATGTCGTCTACCGGCATGAGCCGGTCCACCGCGCCCCCGTCCGCCATGTCGTCGATCATCACGTCGTCGCGCGCCACATCGTCGAGCACCGCGCCCCGGTGCGCCATGTGGTCTACCGTCACGTCGAGCATCCGCGCGTGGAACATCACGTCGTCGTCCGCCACGTCGTCGAGCGCCGCCCGGCCGTCCGGCGTTATCGCTATCCGCGCCATCTCGTCCGCCGCACCAGCTATCTCTGGTGCGTGCCCTATGCGCGCGAAGTCTCGCATATCGACATCAAGGGCGATGCCTTCCTCTGGTGGGCCGAGGCGGCCGGCCGCTACGCCCGCGGCTATCGCCCCGAGGATGGCGCCGTGCTCAACTTCCGCCCGACCGGCCGCATGCCGCTCGGCCATGTCGCCGTCGTTGCCAAGGTGATCAACAGCCGCGAAATCCTGGTCGACCAGGCCAACTGGATCCCCGATACCGTGAGCCGCAACGTCCCGGTCATCGACGTATCGCCGAACAACAACTGGTCCGAGGTCAAGGTCGCGCTCGGCAACGGCTCGTTCGGCACGGTCTATCCGACCTACGGCTTCATCTACAACCAGGCGCCGTCCAATGTCGTGTACGCCAGCAATGGCGGGACCGAGGTGGCCGAGGCGCCGGTGGTCCACAAGATCCGCCTGACCGCGCCGAACCGTACCCTGCGCTGAGCCGTCCCGGCGTCAGTCCGGCAGCAGCCGGGCGAGCGAGAGAAATTCCGCGGGCGTGAGCGTCTCCGCCCGGCGCGATGGATCGATCCCCGCCGCTTCCGCCAGCGTCGCGCCGCCCAGCGCCTTCAGCGACCCCCGCAGCATCTTCCGCCGCTGCCCGAACGCCGCCGCCGTCACCCGCCCCACCTTGGCGAGCAGCGCCGGCTGGAGCTGGTCCTCGTGCGGCACCAGCCTGACCACGGCCGAGTCCACCTTGGGCGGTGGTGAAAACGCGCCGGGCGGCAGCGTCAGCACGATCGCGCCGCGCACGGTGAGCGCCGCGAGCACCGCCAGCCGTCCATAGGCCGGGCTGCCAGGGGCCGCGACGATCCGCTCCGCCACCTCACGCTGGAACATCAGCGTCATCGAGCGGAAGCTCGCCGCCTGGTGCAGCCAGCGCAGCAGCATCGCGGTGCCGGCATTGTAGGGCAGGTTGGCGACGATCGCGCGCGGCGCCGGCACCAGCGCCGCAAGGTCGAGATCGAGCGCATCGCCCTCCACTACGCGCAGCCGCCCCGGGTCCGCCGCCGCGAGTTCAGCAACCGCGCCGACCGCCCGCGGATCGAGTTCGATGGCGGTCACCCCCGCCGCGTCGCTCGCCAGCAGCGCGCGCGTCAGCCCGCCCGGCCCCGGCCCCACCTCAATAACGTTGACACCGTCCAGCGGCCCGGCCAGCCGCGCGATCCGCGCGAGCAGGTCGGGGTCGAGCAGGAAATGCTGCCCCAGCGCGCGCTTCGCCGACAGCCCGTGCCGCGCGATCACCTCGCGCAGCGGCGGCGCTCCCTGTGTCACGGGGTGGCGAAAATCCGGATCTCGGCGTCGCGGTGCAGCGTGTCCATCAGCCGCTGCGCCTCCAGCGACACCCGGCGGTTGATCAGCATCTCCTCGATCGCCTTCTTCCCCGGCAGGCCGATCTTGCTGGTCTCCCGCTTGCAGACCATGACGATGGCGATGCCGCTGCTCGATACCAGCGGCTCGCTCGGCTGGCCGAGCGGCAGCGAGGACAGCAGCTTGCGGAACGCCGCCGGCCGCACGGTGGTCAGGTCGACCGGCCCCGGATTGGACTTCTGCACGCTGCCCGCCGCCGCGTTCGCGGCCTCCACCTCGGCGCAGGAATGCAGCGTGCCGCGTAGCGCGTTGGCATGCTGCAGCACGCCAAGCTGCTGCGCATCCGGCTGGCCGCCGGCGAAGGGCTTCGTGAAGGGCAGGAACACCTGGCGGATCGACAGCGTCGTCCGCTGCCCGACGCCGAACTGGCGGATGCCGAGCTGGTTGACGATCTCGAAACCGCCCGCCACCCGCACCGGGTCGCTGATCGCCCCGACCGGCATCTTCTCGACGATGCGGCGCACTGCGGGGTCGAGCAGGTCGGGCTGCACCCATCCGCGGTCGCCGCCGGTCAGCGCGCTCTGGCTCTGGCTGAACTGGGCCGCCACCACCGGGAAGGGCGCGCCCGCGCGCAGCTGCCTGATCACCACATCCGCGAAACGCCGGGCATTCGCCACATCCGCCGGATTTTCGACGGGGATGAAGATTTCGGCGATGTGGTACTGCGTCTTGCCGATCTCCTTCTTCATCGCCGCCTCCTCGGCGGCGATGTCGGCCGCGGTCGGGCGCAGGTCGGGGCCGAGCTTCTTGCGCAGCACGTCGGTCCAGCCGATCTGGGTGCGGAACTGGCTCACCAGCGTCGAGAGCGGAATGCCGGCGGCGGCGAGCTTCTTCTGCAGCGAGCCGGGCGGCAGGTGATTGGCCTCGTTCACCCGCTTCAGCGCGGCGGCGATCTTCGCCTCCGGCACCACCACCTTGTTCCGCTCGATGGCCTGCAGCTGCAGCGCCTGGTCGATCAGCTCGCGGGTGATCTGCGGTTTCAGCCGCTGCAGCGTCGCCGATGTGGTCGGCAGCCCGGCGGAGAGCGCGAACAGCCGCGTGCGCGCCGCGACATCGGCATTGGTGATCACCGTGCCGTTCACCACGGCGGCGATGCTGGCCGTCTGCGCGCGCGCCGGCGCGCCGGGTGCGAGCAGGCCCGCGGCAAGGCCGATCAGGGCCGCGTAAGAGACGAACGATTTCATAGGGCGCTGAATCCGATGTTCCCGAGTGTCTTGAGCGTGACGGTGATCAGCAGCGTCGTCGTGCCGTGATCGTAATTGTAGGAGGTGAAGTTGCGGTAGAAGTCGATGTTCACCGCGGTGCATTCGTTCTGCCATACCGCCCCGATGGAGGCGTTGTCGAACTGCCCGGTGGCGAGGTTGCGCTGCACCCCCGCCGTGAGCGACCAGTGCGGCACCAGCGTGGTCGACACGCCGAGCGTCACCTCGCGCTGGGCCTGGAAATATTGCGGCGGCGGCGGGCCGGGCTGGGTGAACAGGTAATAGGAGTTGGTGGTGCTGTAGAAATACCCGGCCGAGACGTTGAAGCTCTTCGGCCCGAAGGTCGCGTAGCTGTCGATCATCTGGGTCGACAGGTCCCGGTGCGACAGCCGCGTGCGATAGGTCAGGCTGAACCAGGGCGCCGGCGCGACGGTCGCCCGGCCCACCACGTCCGATTCATGCCCGCCCAGCCCGCTGTCCGGCGGGTAGAGCTTCGAGGTCTCGAAGGAATAGGACTGGCCGACCAGCCCGCTCGCATAGGCGCCGCCCGGCAGGTACCACGCGCCCTGCAGCGCATAGTCCACCCGCGCGCCGCCGGCGAAGCGGTCGATGCCGCCGAAGCGTTGCAGGCTGAACAGGTTCGCGTCGGAGAACTGGAAGTCGAGACTGTCCTCGTTCGGAATCGTGCGGGTCTGCCCGAGCCCGTAGACCGGCGCCGCCACGAGCTGCACCCGCGGCTCGATCACCTGCGTGCCCCAGCGTCCGGCGTCGCGCTCCAGCGGCCAGGCGAAGGACACCGCGCCGATCGGGATGGCCCGCGCCGTCTGCGAGGTGGTGATCGGCGAATAGTTCGGCTGCTGGTTGAGCTTGTCGGCCGAATATCCGGCGGTGATCAGCCGCAGCCGCGCATCCACCAGCAGCCCGTCCGGCCCCTGCCGCGGCAGGTCGTAATTCGCGATCACCGCGACCCGCCGCGTCTGCGTGCCGGACTGGCGGAAGATGTTGAACGCGTTCGCCGTCAGCGAGAACCGCCCGCCCCAGGAATCCGCCGCGCCGGCATAGCTGTAGCGGGCATAGGGCAACACGATCGGCAGCCGGTTCTGGCTGATCGAGGCGACCAGGCCCTGATAGGTCTCCGCCTCGATCTTCGCATAGGAGCCGCGCCCGAACCCTTCGAGCCAGGCGTTCGAGGCGAGAAACGCCTCGTTCGGCAGGTAGCGGAAATCGTTCAGATACTGCGCGGTCGAGGTGTGGTTGTAGCTGAACCCGGCGCGCCAGTTGCGATTGAGGTCGAACGTGCCCGAGGAAAAGATCGAATCCGAAATCCCGCCCTTGTCGGCATAGCGGTCGCGCCCGCCCGAGACGTTGATGTTCAGCTTGCCGTCATTGAACGCCTGGCGGTATTTCAGGTCGAGCACCGGTCCCGCCTTGGTCGCGATGATCGGGACGATCGTCAGGTCCTGGCTCTTGCTGATGTCCCAGAAATACGGAATCGCGACGAAGCTGCCGATATGGGTCGAGCCGCCGAAGCCGGGAATCAGCAGGCCGCTCTGCCGCTTCACCGAGGGATCGGGCTGCGAGAGATAGGGCAGCCAGAACACCGGCACGCCGTAGATCTCGAGCTGCGCGTCGTGATACTCGATCACCCGGTGCTGCAGGTCCTCCACCGCCTGGCGCGCGCGGATCTGCCACAGCGGCGCCGCCTTCGGGTTGCTCTTGCAGAGATTGCAGGTGGAATAGATCGGCTTCGAGAGCTCCTCGATCACCCCGCCATAGCGCCGCGCGCCGTTCGCCACCATCCGCCCGTTCTCGGCGAGAATCGTGGCCACGTCGTGCAGCACGGCGTTCTTCATCCCCTGCGAGAGGGTGGCGTGCCGCGCGAAGACCACCGCGCCGTCCGGCTCGATCATCACGACATGCCCGCTGGCCACCGCCGTGTCGTTGCGCCGGTCGATGACGATGCGGTCCGCCTGCAGCAGATGGCCGTTCTGCCAGGCCTCGACATGGCCGCTCGCGGTGACCACGCCGGTGCCGTGGTCATACGAGACGCGGTCGGCCAGGAAGGTGACCGGCGCGGATTTCGAGACCGGCGTTTCCGGGCCGGCGATCAGCGCGCCCATCTGCGCGCGCGCCACCGGGGCCGCCAGCATCGCGCCGGCGATCCCGATCCCGATCCGTCGGCGGAGCCGCGCATGGCGGCGTTGCTGGGCGTCGTTCATGCTTCAGCCATCCTCCAGATGAAGCAACAAGGCAAGCGCCAGCATCAGCCCGGCCGCGGCCGGCGCCCAGGCCGCGAGCCCCACCGGCAGCGCGCCCGACTTGCCGAGCTGTGCCGCCACCTCGGAAAGCATGAACAGCAGGAACCCGCAGCCGACGCCAGCCCCGATCATCTGGATCGCCCCGCCCCGGCGCGACGGCCGCATCGAGAATCCCGCCGCCACCAGCACCATCGTCGCGCAGAGCAGCGGCAGGGCGAGCAGGCTCTGGAACGCCAGCTCGTGCTGGGTCGCCGAAAAGCCCGAGCGCCGCAGCAGCCGGATGAAGCCCGGCAGCGCCCAGAACGACAGCGCGCTGGGGCTCGCGAAACTCTCCTGCACGCGGCCCACCGTCAGCGTCGTCGGAATCCGCAGCGCGCTCACCGCCCGCGGCTCTCCGTCCGGCGTCAGGATGCGCGCGCTCTCCAGCCGCCAGCCGCCCGGCTCCAGCTGGCCCCGCGCGGCCTCGATGCGTTCCTGCAGCGTGGTCTGCGCGGTCAGCCGCAACACGGTAATATGCCCCGTCGTCAGCACCTTGCCGTGCAGGTGAACCGCGTCGGCGTGCAGGATCGCGATGCCGCCCTTGCCCCCCGCATCGTCCGCCTGGCGCAGCCAGAGCTGCCCGCCCTGCAGCGAGAGCGGCCCCGAATCCACGCCGAGATAGGTCGAATACAGCACCTCCGCCCGGGCGAACATGATCGCCGAGATCGGGCTGCCCGCCGTGGTGGCGAGCGCGCCGATCAGCGCGGCCCCCGCCACCGGCACGGCGAGGAACTGCCAGACCGAGGTGCCGGTCGCCCGCGCCACCACGAGTTCCGAGCTCCGGGTCAGCCGCCAGAACGCGAAGATCCCGCCGAGCAGCACGGCGAAGGGCAGGATCTGCATGCCGAGCCAGGGCACCCGCAGCACCTCCAGCGCCAGCATCCGCCAGAACGTCGCCTGCGGCTTGTCGGCCGACTGGCGCAGCAGGTCGAGGAAGTCGAACAGCGCGCCGATCGCGGTCAGCCCGGCCTGCATCGCCACCACGGCGCCGAGGAAGCGCCGGCCGATATAGAGCGAAAGGGTCAGCGGCGGCCGCCAGGCCCGCAGGCGGATCATGCCGGCACCGTCCGCGCCCGCCGCCGCCGCCCGCGCAGCAGCAGCGCGAGCCCGACCAGCGCCGGCCCCAGCGTCACCGCGAAGATCAGCGGGATCAGCCCGTTCTGCCGGGCCGCCAGGTTCTCGGTGCCGAGTTCCAGCGCCACCAGCCCCATCACGATGAACACCGCCGCCACCAGCGCCGCCGCCCCGCCCTGCCGGCGGAACGGGCTGCGCAGCACGCTGAGCAGCGCGATCACCGCATAGGACAGCACGGCGAAGGGCGAGGCGATCCGGCGCCACGCCTCCTCGCGCCAGCGCCGCTGCACCGGCGGGGGAACATGCGCGGCGCCGGCGTGGAACAGCTGCGTCATCGTCGCCTCCGAGGTCTTCGGCGCGAGCTTCCGCGTCACCCCGGTCGGCTTGGCGAGGCTGATGAGATTGCGCCGGAAACTCAGGATATTGAGGCGCCCGGTCTTCGGATCCACCTGCTCGCGCGAGCCGTCGAGCAGCAGCACCTCGGGTCCGTCCGGCCCGTCGATCAGCCGCCCGCTCCGCGCGAGGATCGTCGCCGGCTCGCCCTTCTGCCGCGCGTCCTGGATGACGATGCCGTGCAGCACCTGGTCGTGGTCCCGCCGCTGCACGTAAACGGTGATATGCCCGGGAATCGGCGTGAACACCCCGGGTTCGAGCAGGAAGGCGGCGACCTGGTTGCGGATGATCGACTCGAAATGGGTGAACCGCGCCAGGGTCGAGGGCACCAGCCACACGTTCAGCCCCCAGCAGGCCAGCATCGTCAGCATCGCCAGCGCCAGCGCCGGCCGCGCGATCGCGGCGTCCGACATGCCGCTCGCCCGCATCACCGTCAGCTCCCGGTCGGCGGCGAGCCGCGCATAGACGAACAGGATCACGATGAAGCAGGTGATCGGCAGGATCACCGCGACGAAGCTCGGCACCAGCAGCCCGGTCAGGTGCAGGAACACCACCGGCGACAGCCCGTGCTGGATGATCAGCTGGATGAAGCGCAGCGACTGCGTCAGCCACACCAGCGCGACGAGCCCGAGCGTGGAAACCGCCAGCCCGATGAGGAGCTGGCGGAACACGTAGCGGTCCAGCCGGGTCGGGGTCAGCAAGGAAAGCATCGCCGGTCTTTTGGCGGCGCGCCGGGTCAATGGCAAGTTAACGCTGCGTACGCCGTCGCGCCGCGTCCATGATCGCGCGCATCCGGCGGATCGCCTCGGCCAGGCCGACGAACACCGCCTCGCCGACGATGAAGTGGCCGATATTCAGCTCCCGCACCTCCGGCAGCGCCGCGATCGGGCCGACATTGTCATAGTTCAGCCCGTGCCCGGCATGCACTTCCAGCCCGAGCGCCGCCGCCCGCGCCGCCGCGGCGCGCAGCCGGTCGAGCTCGCCCGCCCGCCCCTCGGCATAGGCGCCGGTATGCAGCTCGACCACCGGCGCGCCCAACCGTGCCGCGGCTTCCAGCTGCACCGGATCGGGATCGACGAAGAGCGAGACGCGGATTCCCGCCGCCCGCAGCGCCGCGATGCGCGGGGCCAGCGACTCGGCGTTTCCGGCGGCGTCCAGCCCGCCCTCGGTCGTCACCTCCTGCCGCCGCTCCGGCACCAGGCAGCTCGCATGCGGCTTCAGCCCGCAGGCGATGCCGACCATCTCGTCGGTCGCCGCCATCTCCATGTTGAGCGGCACCGAAAGCGCCCGCGCGGCGTGGATATCGGCGTCGCGGATATGCCGCCGGTCCTCGCGCAGATGCAGCGTGATCCCGTCCGCCCCCGCCTCGATGGCGATCCGCGCGGCGCGGATCGGGTCGGGGGTCGCGATGCCGCGGGCGTTCCGCAGCGTCGCCACATGGTCGAGATTGACGCCGAGCCGCAGGGCGCTCATCGCCGCCCCGCCATCTCGCCGGCCAGCCGCAGCGCCGCGACCAGGCTTTCCGCCCGCGCTTTCCCCGTCCCCGCGATGTCGAAGGCGGTGCCGTGGTCGGGCGAGGTGCGGATGATGGGCAGGCCGAGGGTGACGTTCACGCCGTTCTCCATGTCGATCGTCTTGAGCGGGATCAGGGCCTGGTCATGATACATGCAAAGCGCCGCGTCGTAACCCGCCCGCGCCGCCGGGGTGAACATCGTGTCCGGCGGCAGCGGCCCGAACGCGTCGATGCCCGCCTGCCGCAATGCCGCGATCGCCGGCGCGATGATGGTCAGCTCCTCGTCGCCCATCGCCCCCGCCTCGCCGGCATGCGGGTTGAGCCCCGCCACCGCGATGCGCGGCGCCGCCACCCCGAAATCCCGCGTCAGCGCCGCCGCCAGCCTCCGCCCGGCGGCGACGATGGCGCCGGTCTCCAGCGTCTCGATCGCCCGCCGCAGCGACACATGCACCGTCACCGGCACCACCCGCAGGCCGGGGCAGGCCAGCATCATCACCGGAGCTGCCACGCCGGTCAGCGCGCCGAGGAACTCGGTATGGCCGGGATGCGGAAATCCCGCCTGATACAGAACCGACTTGGCGATCGGGCAGGTCACCACCGCCGCCGCCTCGCCGGCCAGCGCCAGCCGCGTCGCGGTCTCGATCGCCCCGGTCACCGCGGCGGCGTTGCGCGGGTCGGGCCGCCCCGGAATCGCCGGCGCCGCGAGCTTCACGTCCAGCACCGGCAGCGCCGTGCCGAACCGGGAAGCGGCCTCGCCGATCCGCCCGATTCGCGCCACCGGCACGCCGAATCCCGCCGCCCAGTCCGCATCGCCGATGAGCGCGAACGGAAGCAGCCGCTCCCGCGCGTCGCGCCAGGCGGCGGCGGCGATCTCCCCGCCGATCCCGGCCGGGTCGCCCATGGTCAGCGCGATCGGGGCGTCGGTCATCGCCATCCGGTCAGTCGCGCGGCCAGTTCCCGACCGGAATCCGCGGCATGTCGAACCGTTCCGTGGTCCGCGCGTACCAGCCGCCGCCATGCATCCGGCCGATCAGGTCGAGCTTCGGCGTGTCGATATGGCAGCGCTCCGGGTTCAGCACGGCGTCGTCGCGCACATGCATCGCCTGCACCTGGCCGATCACCAGCGCGCGGTCCGGCCCGAACTCGATCATCGAATGCAGCGTGCACTCCATCGCCACCGGGCTCTCGGCGATGCGCGGCGGGCGGATCTTCTCCGAGGGCAGGGTGGTCAGCCGCGCCTCGGCCAGCTCGTCCACCTCCGGGCCGAACTCGATCGCGGTCACGTTCATCGCCTCGGCGTTCTCGTGCGCGACGAGATTGACCACGAATTCCCCGGTCAGGCGGATGTTCTCGCCGGTATCCTTGGGGTCGCCCGGCCGCCGCGCGCCGATGCCGAGGCACAGGATCGGCGGCCCGGCGCCGAAGACGTTGAAGAACGAGAACGGCGCGGCGTTCAGCCGGCCCTCGGGATTCAGCGTCACCACCCAGGCGATCGGCCGCGGCACCACGGTCGAGGCCAGCAGCTTGTACTGGTCCTCCGGTTTCAGTTTGGTGAGGTCGAACAGCATGGCTTGATCATCGCCGCTTCCGCCGCCCCTGTCCATGCGCGCCGCCGGGGGCGCCCATGAAAAACCCCGCGCCCTGCGGCGCGGGGTGTCGGGGATGGCGGCGAGGTCAGGCGGCCGCCTTGTCCTGTTCGATCACGGGCGTGGCCGCCGGCGCGCCGGTGCCGATGGCGATCTTCCGGGGCTTCAGCGCCTCGGGAATCACGCGTTTCAGCGCCACGTGCAGCAGCCCGTTCTCCAGCGCCGCGCCATCGACCACCATGTGGTCGGCCAGCACGAAGCGCCGTTCGAACGCGCGCGAGGCGATGCCGCGATAGAGCACCTCGCCCTTGCTCGCCCCCTCGGCGATCCGGCCGGTGATGATGAGCGTGTTGTCCTTCACCGTCATGTCGAGGTCCTCGGCGCGGAATCCGGCCACCGCCATGGTCAGGCGGTAGTCCTCGGGGCCGAGTTTCTCGATGTTGTAGGGGGGATAGGCGGTGGCGTTGCCGTCCGGCACGCTGTCAAGCAGCTGCTGCAGCCGGTCGAAGCCGATGGCGGTGCGGAAAAGCGGGGAAAAATCGAGCGTCATGAGTAACCTCCTCGGTCAAGCAAGGTCCAGTGAACCGGGCTGTCCGACGGACCAGCCCGCAGTGCCGGAAGAACCCCGAAGGCATCCTTCCTGTCCGAGGATAAAGGTATTCGCCGCCGCCGCTTCAAGACCCGCGCGCATGCGAAAACGCGCCCGGCCGAAGGCGGCGGGGCGCGTTGCAGGTCTGCCGCGGCGGGGACGCTTACTTCTTGCGGGCGCCGATCCCGGCGAAGCGCTTGTTGAACTTCGCCACCTGGCCTCCGGTGTCGAGCACGCGCTGCTGTCCGGTCCAGGCCGGGTGCGACTTCGGGTCGATATCGAGCCGCAGCGTGTCGCCGGGCTTGCCGTAGCACGAGCGGGTCTTGTACTCGGTGCCATCGGTCATGATGATGTTGATCTCGTGATAATCCGGATGGATATCGGCTTTCATCGCAACTCTCCTGATCCTGGCCGATGCCGACCGGCCGCGTGACGGGCCCGCTTAGCGGTTTGCGCCGTCCGTGGCAAGCACCGTCCACACCACGCAAGGGAAACCACCGCATGAGCGAACCGACCCCCGAGCAGAAATGGGAAGCCCGCTACGCCGCCGCGGGCGGCTACATCTTCGGCACCGCGCCGAACGCCTTCCTCGCCGCCAATGCCGGGCTGATCGCGCCGGGCGCGAAGGTGCTCTCGGTCGCCGACGGCGAGGGCCGCAACAGCGTCTTCCTCGCCGGCAACGGCGCCGATGTCCATGCCGTCGAGGTCTCGCCCACCGCGCTCTCCCGCGCCCGCAAGCTCGCCGCCGAACGCGGCGTCGCCATCGCCTTCGAACAGGCCGACCTGCTGCGCTGGTCCTGGCCCGAGCACGCCTACGACGCGGTGGTGGCGATCTTCGTGCAGTTCGTCCCCCCGGCCGAGCGTCCGGCGTTTTTCGGCCGGCTCGTCCGCGCCCTGCGCCCCGGCGGCCTGCTGCTGCTCGAGGGCTACCGGCCCGAACAGGTCGCCAACCGCACCGGCGGCCCGTCCGACCCCGCGCATTGCTACACCGAGGCGATGCTCCGCGAGGCCTTCGCCGGCCTCGAGATCGAGCGGCTCGACAGCTACGACGCGGTGCTCGACGAAGGCCCCGGCCATTCCGGCCCCTCCGCGCTGATCGACCTCGTGGCGCGGGTGAAGGTCAGGCCTGGTACTTGATCGTCTTCGCCCGGTCGGCGGCCCGCCAGAGATACCAGGCCGCCGTGCTGCGATACGGCGCATAGGCCTCGCCGATCGCGGCGAAGGCGCGCGGCTTCGGCTGCGCCTCCAGCCCGTGGATCAGCCGGTAGCCCTCGCGCACGCCGAAATCGTCCACCGGAAACACGTCCGGCCGGCCGAGCGTGAAGATCAGCAGCATCTCCACCGTCCAGCGGCCGATCCCGCGCAGGGTGCAGAGCCGCTCGATCAGCGCCGCATCGCTCATCCGCGCCGCG
>NZ_AFPR01000158.1:0-7699 GCF_000219295.1 Acidiphilium sp. PM | reverse complement strand
GAACTCGGCGGCGTGGTGCTGATGTCGAAATCGGCGCCGTTCACGCCGCCGCTGCACTGGCACGGCCTGCTCGCGCCGGCCCGCCGCGGACTCACGGGCATGGCCGACCCGACGACGGACGACGCCGCCTGGGGCGGCCTCGCGAGCCTGCTCGCCACCGAGGGTTGGCCGGAGGGGCGCCGCTTCGTCACCGCGCTCGGCGGCGCCGGGCTGCATATCTACGCCACCACGGCGGACACCGTCGCCGCCCTGCGCAGCGGGGCCATCCAGCTCGCCCTCGTCCGCTCCGCCGTGGCCTTCCACGTCGCTTCCCGGATCGATCCCTCGCTCGAAGCCGTCGTGCCGGCTCCAGCCGTGCTGATGCCGAGCCTGATCGTGATGCCGCGGCACATGACGCCGGCATTGCGGCGGGCGGCGTCGGCGTTCATCGCCTTTGCCTGCTCGCCCGCCGGCCAGCGCGCGGCGCTCGCGTCCGACGACATGGATTCAGCCTTCTGGCCGGTGAACGCGACGGTGCCGCCGCCGCCAGGCCTGCCGGACCTCGGCGCCCTCGCCCCGCGCGATCCGGGCGCGGTCGCCGCCAACCCGCTGCCGGCGATCGCCTGGTTCGCGCGCGAAATGGTCGGCCCCGGCCTCTGACACCGCGAAGGGCGGGCCGGGGGTCTTGCATCGCCCCCGACCGCAAGCGATAAACGCTTAACCAATGGTGCAGGCTGCGGCCATCCAAGCGGAGGAAACATGAGCGAGCAGAAAGTCGGGCTCGAAATCGCCAACGGCGTCGCCGTGATCTCGATCGACAACCCCCCGGTGAACGCACTCGGCCATGCCGTGCGGGCCGGGCTGGTCGAGCAACTCGCGGCGGCGGAGGCGGATGCCTCGGTCCGCGCCATCGTGCTCGCCTGCAAGGGGCGCACCTTCTCGGCCGGCGCCGACATCACCGAATTCGGCAAGCCGCCGCGCGCGCCGGGCCTGCATGAGGTGATCGAGCGGTTCGACAACTGCCGCAAGCCCGTCATCGCCGCGCTGTTCGGCACCACGCTCGGCGGCGGGCTGGAACTGGCACTCGGCTGCCATTATCGCGTCGCCGTCGAGTCGGCCCGGATGGGACTGCCGGAAGTCAAGCTCGGCCTGCTGCCGGGCGCCGGCGGCACGCAGCGCCTGCCGCGGCTGATCGGGCCGGAAAAGGCGGTGGCCGCCATCGTCTCCGGGAAGATGATCGGCGCCAAGGCCGCACTGGCGGACGGGCTGATCGACGCGATCGTGTCCGATCCGGTGCAGGGCGCGATCGACTTCGCCCACACCGTCGATCCCGCGAAGCTGGTCCGCGTGCGCGACCGGAGCGACAAAATTGCCGCCGCCAAGGCCGATCCGAGCGCGTTCGAGGCGGCCGCCGCCGAGGCGACGAAGCGGCTCAAGGGCGTCGAGGCGCCGGCCGCCTGCGTCGAAGCCGTGCGCAATTCCTTCACCCTGCCCTTCGACGAAGGTGCCAGGGCCGAGCAGCAGGCGTTCATGCGCCTCGTCGTCGGCGACCAGTCGCGTGCCCAGCGGCATGTGTTCTTCGCGGAGCGCGAGGCGCAGAAGATCCCCGGCATCGGCCCCGAGGTGAAAGGGGCGAAAATCGGCCGCGCCGTCGTCATCGGCGGCGGCACGATGGGCGGCGGTATCGCGATGAATTTCGCCAATGCGGGCATCCCGGTCACCATCGTCGAAACCGACGAGGCGGCGCTGGCCCGCGGGCTCGACCGCGTGCGCGGCACCTACGACGTCTCGGTCCAGCGCGGCGCTCTGCCGGCAGGGACCACCGAGAAGCGCATGGCCATGTTCTCCGGCAGCACCGACTGGGGCGTGATCGCCGAGGCTGACATCGTCATCGAGGCGGTGTTCGAGGAACTCGGGCTCAAGAAGGAGGTCTTCGCGCGGCTCGACGGCATCGCCCGCCCCGGCGCGCTGCTCGCGACCAACACCTCGACGCTGGATGTCGACGCCATCGCCGCCGCGACGAAGCGGCCGGGCGACGTTCTCGGCATGCATTTCTTCTCGCCGGCCAACGTGATGAAGCTGCTGGAGATCGTGCGCGGCAAGGAGAGTTCCGCGCAGTCGATCGCCACCGCCATCGCGGTGGGCAAGACGCTGGGCAAGGTGCCGGTCGTGGTCGGTAATTGCGACGGTTTCGTCGGCAACCGCATGCTGGCGCGCCGCACCATCGAGTGCGAGCGGCTGATGCTGGAAGGCGCGCTGCCGCAGCAGGTCGATGCCGTGGTCAAGGCGTTCGGCTTCCCGATGGGCCCGTTCGCCATGGGCGACCTTGCGGGGCTCGATGTCGGCTGGCGGATCCGCAAGCATCGCGGCGCCACAGCACCGGTGTCGGACGCGCTGTGCGAGATGGGCCGCTTCGGCCAGAAGACCGGCCGCGGCTACTACATTTATGAAAACGGCAGCCGCGTGCCGACGCCCGACCCCGAGGTCGAGGCGCTGATCAGTGAAAAGGCGGCAGCGCTCGGCGTCACCCGGCGCGCGATTTCCGACCAGGAAATCCTCGAGCGCATGACCTACCCGATGATCAACGAGGCGGCGCGCATCCTTGAGGAAGGCATCGCCATCCGCCCGTCCGATGTCGATGTCGTCTGGGTCTATGGCTATGGCTGGCCGGTCTGGCGCGGCGGGCCGTGCTTCCACGCCGACCTGGTCGGGCTGAAGGAGATCGCCGCCCGGCTGGAGCATTACGCAACGGCGGTGGGCGACGAAACGCTCGCCCCCTGCGCCCTGCTGCGCCGCCTCGCGGATGCCGGCCAAGGGTTCGCGGATTTCGCCCAGGACGCGAAAGCCGCTTCATGAGCACCCGGCCGTTCCCGTGGGAGCGGAATTATCCGCCCGGTCTGGGCTGGGACATCGACATCCCGGCCGAGACGATCCCGGCCATGATCGCGCGCAGCGTTGCCGAAAACGCGGCGCTCCCCGCGCTGGAATATCGCGACCGTGAAACCGGCTTCGCCGAGCTCGGCGAAGCCATCGGCGAGGTTGCCGCAGGGCTCGCGTCGCTCGGCCATGCGAAGGGCGAGCGCATCGCGCTTTATCTGCCGAACGTGCCGGCGCACCCGTTCTGCTTCTACGGCGCGCTGACGGCGGGGCTCGTCGTCGCGCATCTCTCGCCGCTGGATGCGGAGCGCGAGCTTGCTCACAAGCTGCACGATTCCGGCGCACGCACGCTGGTGACGACCAATCTCGGCGCGATGCTCGGCATGGCGCTGAAACTGCTCGATGCCGGGCATGTGGAGCGCATCATCGTCGCCGACGACGCGGCGTTCGGCGAGATCCCCGGCATGGCGCACCCGCCGATCCCGACGGGCGATCCGCGGGTGATGACGCTCGATGCCCTGCGCGCGCGGGGACGGGCATTCGCGTTCGAGCCGCCCGCCATCGCGCCGGGAGATCTCGCGCTGCTGCAATATACCGGCGGCACCACCGGCCTGCCCAAGGGGGCGATGCACACGCACGCGACGCTGCGGGCGGCGGTCGCGATCTACGCCACCTTCTTCGACGGCCAGAACCGCTTCCCGCCGGGGCAGAAATTCCGCGCGATCTGCGTGCTGCCGCTGTTCCACATCTACGCGCTGGTCGTGCTCTGCCTGTTGCAGCTCTCGCGCGGATCGACGCTGCTGCTGCGGCTGAAATTCGATGCCGAGACCACGCTGCGCGACATCGAGGTGAAGAAGGCGAGCTATTTTCCCGGTGTGCCGACGATGTGGATCGCGCTCGCCAACGTGCCGGATCTCGACCGGCGGGACCTGTCGTCGCTTCGCCTCGTCGGCTCGGGCGGCGCGCCGCTGCCGGTGGAAATCGGGCAGCGTTTCGAGCGGCTGACCGGCATGCGCCTCGGCGGCGGCTGGGGCATGACCGAAACCGCCTCGGCCGGCACCGGCAACCTGCTCGACGGGCTGTTCAAGTTCGGCTCCGCCGGCATGCCACTGCCCGGCATCAAGCTCGACGTCGTCGCCCTCGACGATCCGTCCCGCGTGCTGCCTTATGGCGAAACCGGCGAAATCCGCATCCGCTCGCCCAACACCTTCATCGGCTACTGGCAGAACCCCGAGGAGACCGCCCGCAGTTTCGTCGACGGCCATTTCCTGACCGGAGATGTCGGCTATATCGACGAGGACGGCATGGTCTTCCTCGTCGATCGCAAGAAGGACATGATCCTCTCGGGCGGCTTCAACGTCTACCCGACCGTGATCGAGAGCGCGATCTACGAACACCCCGACGTCGCCGAGGTCATCGTCGTCGGCGTGCCGGACGACTATCGCGGCCAGTCGGCCAAGGCCTTCATAACGCTGAAGCCTGGTGCGGCGGAATTCACAATCGAGTCGCTGCGCGACTTCCTCGCCGACAAGCTCGGCAAGCACGAACTCCCCGCCGCCGTCGAATTCCGCGAGGCCCTGCCGAAGACATCGGTCGGCAAGTTCTCCCGCAAGGAACTCGCGGCAGAGGAACGCGAACGGCACGCTTCCGCCAGAGCTTCGGGTGCTGCGGCACCATGATCCCGCCCACCATCGCCGCCGCCCCGCGCGGGCGGATGGACACCCCCACCGGCACCCGCAAGGACAGCGCCGGTCGTTTCGAGAACAACTGAGGAGAGCGCCATGGAACTCAGCTTTTCGCCCGAGGAAATCGCGTTCCGCGACGAGGTGCGCGCCTTCATCCGCAACAACCTGCCCGGGGATGTGCAGAAGCGCCTGATCGAGGGACGCGAGATCGGCAAGCAGGACATTGTCGACTGGCAGCGCAAGCTGAACGCGAAAGGCTGGGCGGTGCCGCACTGGCCGCGCGCCTGGGGCGGGCAGGACTGGAGCCCGGTGCAGGAATTCATCCTGCTCGACGAGTTGCAATCGGCCCCCGCGCCCAGCCCGCTGCCGTTCAACGTCTCCATGGTCGGCCCGGTGATCGCGACCTTCGGCAATGACGAGCAGAAGCGGAAATTCCTGCCGGCGACGGCCAACCTCGACATCTGGTGGTGCCAGGGCTTCTCCGAGCCGGGGGCGGGATCGGATCTGGCCGGCCTCAAGACCACGGCCCGCCGCGAGGGCGATCACTACATCATCAACGGCCAGAAGACCTGGACGACCCTCGCCCAGTATGCCGACTGGATCTTCGTCCTCGCCCGCACCGATCCGGGTGCGGAGAAGAAGCAGCAAGGCATTTCCTTCATCCTTGTCGACATGAAGACGCCCGGCATCACCGTCCGGCCGATCCAGCTGATCGATGGCGGGCACGAGGTCAACGAGGTCTGGTTCGACGAGGTGAAGGTGCCGGCGGAAAACCTCGTCGGCGAGGAAAACAAGGGCTGGGACTACGCGAAGTTCCTGCTCGGCAACGAGCGCACCGGTATCGCCCGCGTCGGCGCCTCGAAGCAGCGCCTGCGCCGCATCCGCGAACTCGCCGCGATCGAGCGGGCCGGCGACGCGAAGCTGATCGACGCGCCCTGGTTCCGCGAGAAGCTCGCGGATGTCGAGATCGATCTCAAGGCGCTGGAAATCACCCAGCTCCGCGTGCTCGCCGAGGCGCGCAAGTCGGGCAAGCATGGCCGGCCGGATCCGAAATCCTCGATCCTCAAGATCAAGGGTTCGGAAATCCAGCAGGCGACGACCGAGCTTCTGCTCGATGTCGTCGGCCCGCTCGCCATGCCGTTCCAGGGCTCGACCGATCCGGATGACGATGGCAACGCCATGCCGATCGGGCCGGACGACGCGGCCGAGGCGGCGCCCACCTATTTCAACTGGCGGAAGATCTCGATCTACGGCGGCTCGAACGAGATCCAGCGCAACATCATCGCCAAGGCGATCCTGGGGTTCTGAGGACAAGACAATGGATTTCGATTTCACCGAAGAACAGCGCCTGCTGCGCGACAGTGTCGGCAAGCTTTTCGCCAGCCGCTACGCCGATTTCGAAAAGCGCAAGGCCTATGCGAAACTTTCCGAAGGGTTCGACCGCGCGGTCTGGGCCGAATATGCCGAGGCCGGGCTGCTCGCCCTGCCCTTCGACGAGGCGCAGGGCGGCTTCGGCGGCGGGCCGGTCGAGACCATGATCGTCATGGAGGAGATCGGCAAGGCGCTGGCCCTCGAACCCTATCTCGCCGCGATCGTCTTCGCCGGCGCCGTCCTGCGCCACGGCTCAAGCGCGGCCGTCAGGGACGAGGTGATTCCCGCACTTGCCGCCGGCGAGACGATCGTCGCCGTCGCCCATACCGAGCGCAGTTCCCGCCACGACCTCGAAGACGTGACCACCACCGCGAAGCGCGACGGCGATCACTTCATCCTCGAAGGCGAGAAGTCGGTGGTCCTCGGCGGCGATACGGCGGACTGGCTGATCGTCAGCGCCCGCCTCTCCGGCAGCCGGCGCGATCGCGACGGGATCGGCCTGTTCCTGGTCGATGCGAAGGCCGAAGGCGTCTCCCGCCGCTTCTATCCGATGCAGGACCTGCTGCGCGGCGCGGAAATCTCGCTCGCCAGCGTGCGGGTTCCGGCTGCGCGGCAGATCGGCGATCTCGCGGTGCTGGAGCGCGCGCGCGACGAGACGATCGCCGCCCTCTGCGCCGAGGCGGTGGGCGCGATGGAGGCCCTGGTCGGGCTCACCGTCGACTACATGAAGCAGCGCAAGCAGTTCGGAGTGGCGATTTCCGTCTTCCAGGCGCTGCAGCACCGCGCGGTGGACATGTATGTGGCGCTGGAACAGGCGCGCAGCCTCGCCATCTTCGCCGCCCTCTCGGTCGCCGACGACGATGCCGAGGCGCGCGGCAAGGCGATGGCGCTGGCCAAGGCCGGGGTGGGCAAGGCGCTGCACTTCGTCGGCCAGCAGGCGATCCAGCTGCATGGCGGCATCGCGATGACGATGGAATACAAGGCCGGCCACTATTTCAAGCGGCTGACCATGATCGACACGATGTTCGGCAACGCCGACCACCATCGCCGCCGGCTCGCTGCCTGACGTTCTGAACCGGCGCCGGGCCAACCCGGCGCCGGTGCTCAGCCGTCGAGGCCGAGGGCGCGCAGCCGCGCGGCCTCCTCGTCCCAGCCCGGGCGTTCCTTGACGTTGAGAAACAGGTGCACCCGCCGCTCCAGCTGGCGCTCGAGATCCCGCCGCGCCCGCGACCCGATCGACTTGATGCGCGCCCCGCCCTCGCCGAGCACGATCTTCTTGTGGCCGGCGCGCGCGACATAGACCGTGACGTCGATCCGCACAGATCCGTCCTTCCGCTCGCTGAAACTCTCGGTCTCGACCGAGGCGCCGTAAGGCACCTCGTCGCGCAGCTGGAGAAAGATCTGCTCGCGCACCAGCTCGGCGGCGAGCATTCGCTCGGTCTGGTCGGTCAGCTCGTCCTCGGGGTAGAGATGCGGGCCTTCGGGCATCGCCGCGGCCAGCGCGTCGAGCAGGCGATCGACGCCGTCGCGCTTCAGCGCGCTGATCATGAACACTTCCGCGAACCCGCCCTGCCGCGCCAGCGTTTCGGCCAGCGGCAGCAGCTTGTCGCGCGGCAGCAGGTCGATCTTGTTGAGGATCAGCCAGCGCGGCCGCCCGGTCGCGGCGAGCGCCTCGATCGGCTCGGCGAGATCGTCCGGGTCCGCCTTCGCGGCATCGACGATCAGGCAGGCGAGATCGGCGCCGGCAACGCCCTCCCACGCCGCCGCGACCATCGCGCGGTCGAGCC
>NZ_AFPR01000159.1:0-14023 GCF_000219295.1 Acidiphilium sp. PM | reverse complement strand
GGCCCGGCCGGAGCGGCCGGAGCGGGCGAGGCCGGGCGGTGTTGCGGCGATGCCGCCGCGCGGTCGGGCGGCGTTTCCAGCAGCGCCTCGTCCGCGCCCCATTCGGCCTGCAGCGCCAGGGCGGCGAGCAGGGCGGCGCGGCTGTCTCCCGTCATCTCTCCGCCTTGAGCGTTCATGGTCCGATTTGCGCCCGGGGCCGGGTTTTGCGCAATGCCGCGAGCTTCCCTATACGTTAATCGAAGCGCAGGAGGAATCGTATGTCAGACACAGTGCCGCCCCGGGAATCCATGGAATTCGACGTCGTCGTGGTCGGCGCCGGCCCGGCCGGCCTGTCGGCGGCGATCAGGCTGAAACAGATCAACGCCGAGCTTTCGGTCTGCGTCGTCGAAAAAGGCGGCGAGGTCGGCGCGCATATTCTCTCCGGCTGCGTGCTGGAGCCGCGCGCGATGACCGAACTGCTGCCCGACGCCGATATCGGCGCGATCGAGTTCTCGGCGAAGGCGGGCGAGGACCGTTTCCTGTTCCTCACCGAAACCGGCAGCCACCGCATGCCGACGCCGCCGCAGATGAACAATCACGGCAATTTCGTCGTCAGCCTCGGCAATGTGGTCCGCTTCCTGGGCGCGAAGGCGGAGGAGCTCGGCGTCGAGATCTATCCCGGCTTCGCCGCGGCGGAGCTGCTGGTCGAGGAGGGCCGCGTCGCCGGCATCGCCACCGGCGACATGGGGATCGGCAAGGACGGCCAGCCCACCGCGCAATACCAGCGCGGGATGGAACTGCGCGCAACATATACGGTGTTCGCCGAGGGCTGCCGCGGCTCGCTCGGCAAGCAGCTGATGTCCCGCTTCGGCCTGCGCGACGGGGTCGATCCGCAGACCTACGGCATCGGCATCAAGGAACTCTGGGAGGTGCCGGCGGAGCGCCACAATCCCGGCATGGTCATGCACACGATCGGCTGGCCGCTCGATACCAAAACCTATGGCGGCTCGTTCCTCTACCATCTGGGCGGCAACCTGATGGCCTACGGGTTCGTCATCGGACTCGACTACGAGAACCCCTATCTCTCGCCCTTCGAGGAGATGCAGCGCTTCAAGACCCACAAGGCGATCCGCCCCTATTTCGAGGGCGCGAAGCGCATCTCCTACGGCGCTCGGGCGCTGAACGAGGGCGGGTTCCAGTCGATCCCCCGGCTCGCCTTTCCCGGCGGCGTGCTGGTCGGCTGCGAGGCGGGGTTCCTCAACGTGCCCAAGATCAAGGGCACCCACACCGCGATGAAATCCGGCATGCTCGCCGCCGAGGCGATCGCCGAGGCGCTGTCCGGCAGCCGCCCCGCGACACTCGACGCCTTCCCCGAGAAGGTGCGCGCCTCCTGGCTCTGGCCCGAGCTTCAGGCGGTGCGCAACATCCGCCCCGGCTTCGCGAAATTCGGCATGTGGGGCGGGCTGATCAACGCCGCGTTCGAAACCTACGTCACCCGCGGCAAGTCGCCCTGGACGCTGCGCAACCACGCCGACAACACCGCGCTGAAGCCCGCCCGCGATGCAACCCCCATCGCCTATCCGAAGCCCGATGGCGCGCTCACCTTCGACCGGCTGAGTTCGGTCTTCATCTCCAACACCAATCACGAGGAAAACCAGCCGGCGCATCTCACGCTGCTCGACCCGGCGAAGGCGATTTCGGTGAACTGGGCCGAATACCGCAGCCCGGAGACGCGCTACTGCCCGGCCGGTGTCTACGAGATCGTCGGCGCCGAGGCGGGCGATCCGAAGCTGCAGATCAACGCGCAGAACTGCGTGCACTGCAAGACCTGCGACATCAAGGACCCGACGCAGAACATCAACTGGGTGGTGCCCGAGGGCGCCGGCGGCCCGGCCTATCCGGGCGGGATGTGAGCATGGAGGCGGCGTGCTCCATCCGCGCCGCCGGCGAGGCCGACCTTGCCGCCGTGGCGCGGATCACCGCGGCGGCCTACGGGCCGTATGTCGCCGAATTCGGCGCGCCGCCCGTGCCGATGACCGACGATCACGCCGCCAGGATCGCCCGCGGCGAAACCTTCCTCGCCGAGATCGCGCATGATCCGGTCGGCCTCGTCAGCCTCGAACTGCACGATGACCATGCGCTGGTGTTCAGCGTCGCGGTCGATCCGCCGTCGCAGGGCAGGGGCCTTGCCGGCGCGCTGCTGCGCTTTGCCGAGACCCGCGCGCGCGGCGCGGGGCGGCGCGAACTCCGGCTCTATACCAACGCCCGCATGACGCGGAACATCGCCATCTACCTGGCGCACGGGTTTCGCGAGACCGGCCGCCGCCCGCACCCGCACCGCGCCGGCTGGACGCTGGTGGACATGGCCAAGACCCTCGATCGTCCCTGACCGGCCCGACCCGTGCCGCCGATTTGCAAAATCCCGCCATTGGCCCGATAGGCAGACGCCATGAACGGAGCAGACCTGCGGATCGGCATTGCCGGCATCACCGGCCGGATGGGCAAGCTGCTGGCCGAGGCCGTGCCGCTGGCCGGCGCCACGCTGGCCGGCGGCATCGGCCGCGACGGTGACATCGCCGCCCTCGCGCGCGAGAGCGATGTGGTGATCGACTTCACCCTGGCCGCCACGGTCAGCCGCCATGCCGGCATCCTCGCCGGAGCCGGCACGCCCTGGGTGCTCGGCACCACCGGATTCGATCCGGCCGCCGAGGCCGACATCGCCGATGCCGCCGCGCGGATTCCGGTTTTTCAGGCGGCGAATTTCGCGCCGGGCGTGAACCTGGTGATCGCGCTGGCCGAGCGCCTCGGCGCCACGCTCGCCGCCGAGACCCACGATGCCGAAATCCTCGAGATGCACCACCGCCAGAAGATCGACGCGCCCTCGGGCACCGCGCTGGCGATCGGTGCTGCGGTGGCGCGGGGCAGGGGCGTCGACCTTGCGGCGGTGAAGGACTCCGGGCGCGATGGCCATACCGGCAAGCGCGAGACCGGCGCCATCGGCTTTGCCGCCCTGCGCGGCGGGCAGATCGTCGGCAGCCACAGCGCGATCTTCACCAGCGCCGTCGAGCAGATCACGCTCACCCACCACGCGCTCGACCGGCGGATTTTCGCCGAAGGCGCGGTCCGCGCCGCGCTGTGGCTGGCCGGCCGCGCGCCCGGGCGCTACGGCATGCGCGACCTGCTCGGCCTGTAGCCGCGCCGCCCCTTGTCTTGACCCCCGGGCGCGATTGCGCCATGCCCCGGCACGCTCCGGCATTCGGCCGGCGCCGCCGCCCGGCCCGGGCACGACGTCTTCGCGACAAGAGGAGAAATCCATGCGCGACAAAGGTGACTACCTGTTCACCTCGGAATCGGTCTCCGAGGGCCACCCCGACAAGGTTGCCGACCGGATTTCGGACACGGTGCTCGACGCCTTCCTGGCGGCGGATCCCTATGCGCGCGTCGCCTGCGAAACGCTGGTGACGACCAACCGCATCGTGCTCGCCGGCGAAACCCGCGGCCCCTCGACCATCACCCGCGAATATCTCGCCCATCTCGCCCGCCTCGCCGTGCATGACATCGGCTACGAGCAGGAAGGCTTCTCCTGGCGCGACGCGAAGATCGACGTGCTGCTGCACGAGCAGTCGGCCGACATCGCCGCCGGCGTCGACGCCGCCGGCAACAAGGACGAGGGCGCGGGCGACCAGGGCATCATGTTCGGCTATGCCTGCTCCGAGACCGACGCGCTGATGCCGGCGCCGATCTATTACGCCCACCTGATCCTCCGCCGCATGACCGAGCTGCGCAAGATCGGCGATGCCCGCGCCGCCGGCCTGCTGCCGGACGCCAAGAGCCAGGTCACCCTGCGCTATGCCGATGGCAAGCCGGTCGGCACCACCTCGATCGTGGTCTCGACCCAGCACGAGGACGGGATGAGCCAGGACGAGATCAAGGCGATGCTCCGCCCGCTCGTCACCGAGCTGCTGCCCGATGGCTGGATGTGCCCGGACGATCAGTTTTACGTGAACCCGACGGGCAAGTTCGTCATCGGCGGGCCGGACGGCGATTGCGGCCTGACCGGGCGCAAGATCATCGTCGACACCTATGGCGGCGCGGCCCCGCATGGCGGCGGCGCCTTCTCCGGCAAGGACCCGACCAAGGTCGACCGTTCCGCCGCCTACATGTGCCGCTACCTCGCGAAGAACGTGGTCGCCGCCGGCCTCGCCACCCGCTGCACCATCCAGGTCAGCTACGCGATCGGCGTCTCCCACCCGCTTTCGGTCTATGTCGACATGCACGGCACCGAGCGGGACGTCGATCACGCCAGGCTCGAAACCGTGCTGCGCGAACTGGTGAACCTCACCCCGCGCGGCATCCGCGAGCATCTGCACCTCAACCGGCCGATCTACGTGCCGACCTCCGCCTACGGCCATTTCGGCCGCGAGCCGGACGACCGGCTGGGCACCTTCACCTGGGAGAAGACCGACCTCGCGCCGGCGCTGAAGGCCGCGTTTGGCCGCTGAGGAGACGGTTGAGGAGACGGCGGGCGGCAAGGCGCTGAAGCCGCCGCCCGACCGGCTCTATGGCCGCGCCCGCGGCCACGCGCTGCGGGCCCGCCAGGAGGAGCTGATCGAGACGTTGCTGCCGCGCCTGCGCTGGCCGGAGCGGAACTTCGCCATCGCGCCGAAGGAACTCTGGCTCGAGGTCGGCGCCGGCGGGTTCGAGCATGCCGAGGCGATCGCCGCGGCCAATCCCGAAATCGGCCTTGTCGCCTGCGAGGTGTTCGTCAACTGCATCGCCTCGCTGCTCTCGCGCCTCGCCCCCGAGGGTGTCGAGCCGACAATCCCGCCCAACCTGCGCGTGCACGACGACGACGCCCGCGCCCTGCTGCGCACCCTGCCGGCGGGATCGGTCTCGCGCCTGTTCCTGATGTTCCCCGATCCCTGGCCGAAGGCGCGCCACGCGAAGCGGCGGTTCGTCCATCCGGCGATCCTCGCCGAGGTCGCCCGCGTGCTCCGGCCGGGCGGGCTGTGGCGGATCGCCAGCGACGACCCGACCTATCAACAATGGGTTGAGGAAGTATTTTCTAACGCAGAGGCATTTTTTTTGTTAAGTAAATCCGGAATTCGCCCCCCGGACTGGCCGCCGACCCGATATGAAGCCAAGGCCATCAAGGCAGGGCGCCAGCCGCACTACTGGACATTTGTTGTAAAATAGCCTGTCAATTCGACGTTTTACGACCTCCGGGCTGTTGACAGATCAGGTATGCAGGATAAAACCGGAATGTGACGTGCGGTTGCCACGATATAACCGGGGTCAGCACACCGTAAGATCCTCGTGTTAGTAGAATGCGGACCGCGCCTGATCGCTGGGCCGAATGCGTCGTGTGAAGCGGCCACAAGTACGGAAGGGGAAATGATCCAAATGGATTTCGAGAACTCTGCATCGTTCAAGCGTCGCGGGCTGCTGAAGGCTGGCGCCGCCGCCGGCGTGTCCAGCCTTGTCCTCCCGCAAGTCAGCTGGGGCGCCAGCGAA
The DNA here is from genome assembly GCF_000219295.1 of Acidiphilium sp. PM. Classification (NCBI taxonomy): domain Bacteria; kingdom Pseudomonadati; phylum Pseudomonadota; class Alphaproteobacteria; order Acetobacterales; family Acidocellaceae; genus Acidiphilium; species Acidiphilium sp. PM. The sequence goes on along the minus strand of NZ_AFPR01000159.1, from coordinate 8,530 downwards.
ACGCCGGTCAAGATCGGCATGATCGACCCGCGCACCGGCGTCTACGCGCCTGCGGGTCACAACGAGATCATCGGCGCCACCATGGCGGTCGACGAGATCAACAAGAAGGGCGGCATTCTCGGCCGGCCCGTCCAGCTTCTCGTCGAGGACGACAACAGCCTGCCCGGGCCTGCCGTCAGCAAGGCGCAGAAGCTCGTCGCCGAGGACAAGGTGAACTTCCTGATGGGCACGGTGAATTCGGCCGCGTCCGAATCGCTCAGCCAGTTCGCCCTTCAGCACGAGATGCTGTTCGTCGACACCGGCGGCCACGCGGATGACGTGACCGGCAGCAAGTGCCACTGGACCACGTTCCGCACCTGCTCGACCACCTGGATGCTCACCGCCGGCGACTTCGAGACGCTCTTCAAGAAGTTCGGCAAGAAGTGGTTCTTCATCGTGCCCGACTATGCCTTCGGTCACGCCCTCTACAAGGACTACATGATCCAGCTGAAGAAGGCGGGCGGCCAGGCCGCGGGCCACGCGCTCGCGCCGCTGGGCACCACCGACTTCTCCTCCTACCTGATCCGCGCCCGCGCCGCGAAGCCGGACGTGCTGATCTGCCTGCAGGCGGGCGACGACCTCGTGAACCTGCTGAAGCAGGCCGTGCAGTTCGGCCTCGACAAGCAGATGGCGATCGCCGGCGCGCTGCAGGAAATGGAAGTGCTCCAGGCGCTGCCGAAGGCCGCTCTCCTCGGCTGGTGGACCTTCGAGTGGTACTGGAACCAGCCCGGCGTTCCGCATGTCGCCGATTTCGTGACGGCGGTGAAGAAGCGCACCGGCGGCAAGGTGCCGACGGCGCGAACCTGGTTCGGCTATGCCACCGCCCACGCCATCGCGATGGCCGCGAACAATGCCAAGTCGCTCGACTCGCTGAAGGTGGTGAAGGCCCTCGAGGGCATGGAACTGCCGCCGGATGTGGCACTGCAGCCGGGCAAGGTTTACTACCGCGCCGGGGACCATCAGATGATGGCGAACATGTTCCCCGGCTACGTCCCCAAGGACGCGAGCTACCCGAACCTGTTCAAGGTGGCCGAAGTGGTGCCGAGCGAGAAGATCGCCCTGTCGCCGGAGGCCGCTGGCTGCAAGATGACGTACCCGAGCTGAAGCCCCGCCCGCGTGGCGGACTGGACCGGTCCACGGCGAAAGCCGTGGGCCCGTTCGCCGCATCCGCCGCGCGACCTCGTCTCCAGCCGCGCCCGCGGGCGCCAGATATGAAGTAAGATCCGTGGAAACTCTGCTTGTCTACAGCGCCTTCAACGGGTTGGTGGTCGGCATCTTCTATGCGCTCATGGCGCTGGGACTGTCGCTGATCCTCGGCCTGAACGGCGTCATCAATTTCGCCCATGGCACCTTCATGGCGCTCGGCGGCTATCTCGCCTTCACCCTCGAACCCTATATCGGCTTCTGGGGCGGGCTGATCGTCGCTCCGCTGCTGGCGGTGGTGGTCGGCGTCGTGACCGAACGGGTGCTGATCCGCCCGCTCTACGGGCGCGATCCGCTGTTCTCGCTGTTGCTGACCTTCGGCCTCGCGATGATCATGCAGGACATGATCCGCACCATCTGGGGCTCGATCGGGCAGCCCTTCGCCCTGCCGAACTACCTCAACTCGCCGCTCAGCTCCTCGATGTTCTTTCTCACCGGCTTCCGCATCGTGGTCATCCTGATCACCGTGCTGGTCACCGGCGCGCTGTTCGCGGTGCTGCGGTTCAGCCGCATCGGCATCCGCATCCGCGCCGGCAATGCCGATCTCGAAACCATCTCCTCTCTCGGCGTGAACATCTTCTTCCTCCGCGCGGCGAATTTCGGCATCGGCATCTTCCTTGCCGGCGTGGCCGGCATCCTCGCCGCCGGCCAGCTCGGCCTGTCGCCGACGATCGGTGATTCGCTGATCATGCCCGCCTTCGTCGCCATCATCGTCGGTGGCGTCGGCAGCCTGATGGGCAGCGTGCTCGGCGGGCTCATCATCGGCATGGCCTCCGGCCTCACCGCGGCCTTCTATCCGGTCGCGCAGGAAGTCGTCATCTACGTCATCATGGCGGTGGTCCTGGTCATCCGCCCCCGCGGCCTGCTCGGCCAGGAAGGTCTGTTCGAATGAGCACTGCACTCGACACCAAGCCGGCCACGCGGCCCGCGCCCTCGATCGGCGGACGCGAGATCTCCGCGGCGATCATCTGGCTCGCCCTGCTGTTCGTGCCGATCTGGCTGCCGGCCGTCGGCGGCTTCACCGATCTCGCCTCGCGCGTGCTGATCTACGCGATGGCCGCGACCGGGCTGAACCTGCTGCTCGGCTACACCGGCGGCCTGTCCTTCGGCCATGCGGCCTATTTCGGCCTCGGCGCCTACGGCACCGGCCTGTTCATCATCCATGTCATTCCCTCGATGCCGCTCGCCCTCATCGCCGGCACGCTGCTCGGCGGCATCGGCGGCATCCTGGTCGGCCCGATGGTGATGAAGCGCAAGGGCATCTACTTCTCGATGATCACCATCGCCTTCGGCCAGATGTTCTACTTCCTCGCCGTGCGCTGGAACACCGTCACCGGCGGCGAGGACGGGCTGACCGGCTTCTCCCGCGTGCCGCTGCATCTCGGCGGTGAAACCATCAATCTCGGCCCGGCGCGCTTCTATTATGTCGTGCTGGCGCTTTTCGCGGTGGTCATGCTCGTCGTCTGGCAGATCCTCCGCTCGCCGATGGGCCATGCCTTCGTCGCCACGCGCGAGAACACCACCCGGCTGCGCTTCCTCGGCGTCGCGGTGGACAAGCAGGTCTGGGTCGCCTTCGCGATCTCGGCCTTCATCACCGCACTCGCCGGCAGCCTGAACGCGATGCTGACCGCCTTCGCCTCGCCGGACGACCTGCAGTGGCAGCTCTCCGGCTCCTTCGTCGTCATCTGCGTGCTCGGCGGGATGCGCAGCTTCTGGGGACCGTTCCTCGGCGCCGTGATCTACATCGTCGCGCAGGACTACCTCTCCAGCGTGACCCAGAACTGGATGACCTATATCGGCCTGATCTTCGTCCTGTCGGTGCTGTTCTTCCCGCAGGGCCTGCTCGGCTTCATCAAGGGGAGGGCGCGGTCGTGAGCCTTCTGAAACTCGAACATGTCGGCCGCCGCTTCGGCGCGCTGCAGGCGCTGAAGGACATCTCGCTCGCGGTCGAGCCGGGCGAGCTGCGCGCCGTCATCGGCCCGAACGGCGCGGGCAAGACCACGCTGTTCAACCTGATCAGCGGCTTCTTCCCGCCCACCGAGGGGCAGATCATCTTCGACGGCCAGCCGATCACCGCGGTCAGCCCGAACGAGCTGGTCCGCCGCGGCATCATCCGCACCTTCCAGATCACCCAGGTCTTCCTTTCGCTCTCGGTCTACGAGAATGTCCGCGTCGCGGTGGAAACGGCGATGGGCCTGCAGCTCCGCCCCTGGATCTCGCGGGCGACGCGCGCGAAGGTCGATGAAAAGGTGGACGAGCTGCTCCAGGTCACCCGCATCGCCGACAAGGCGGACCGCATCGTCGGCGAGATGTCGCATGGCGACCAGCGCGTGGTGGAAATCGGCATCGCCTTGTCGCGCCATCCGCGCCTGCTCCTGCTCGACGAGCCGACCGCCGGCATGGGGGATGAGGAAACCCACCACATGACCGACCTGATCCGCCGGCTCAACAAGGACCAGGGCATCACCATGCTGTTCGTCGAGCACGACATGGCGATCGTGTTCGGCATCGCCGACCGCATCACCGTGCTCGACAACGGCACCTTCCTCGCCGAGGGCACCGCGGCGGAAATCTCCGCCAACCCCCGCGTCCAGAGCGCCTATCTCGGAACCGCCGTCGAGGAGACCGCCGCATGAGTGCCGTTCTCGAAGCCGAGGGCCTGCAGACCTATTACGGCAAGAGCCATATCCTGCACGGCGTCTCGCTGAAGGTGAACCAGGGCGAGCTGATCGCCCTGCTCGGCCGCAACGGCGCCGGCAAGACCACCACCATGCGCAGCGTCATGGGCCTCACCCCGCCCCGCGATGGCAACATCAAGCTCTTCGGCAAGGATGTGACCAGGGCGGCTTCCCATCGCATCGCCAATGCCGGCGTCGGCTACGTTCCCGAGGGCCGCAAGATCTTTGGGCACATGACGGTGCACGAGAACCTGCTCGTTCCCCCCGAGACCAAGGGGCCGTGGACGATCGAGACGATCTACAAGCTCTTCCCGCGCCTTGAGGAACGCAAGACGAGCAAGGGCGGCCGACTTTCGGGCGGCGAGCAGGAAATGCTGGCCATCGCCCGCGCGCTGCTGCTCAACCCGAAGTTCCTGATCCTCGACGAACCCTCGCAGGGGCTCGCGCCGGTCATCGTTCAGGAAGTCATGCGCACGATCGGGCGGATGAAGGGGGAGGGGATGTCGATCCTGCTGGTCGAGCAGAACGCGCATCTGGCCCTGCAACTCGCCGACCGCGCCTATGTGCTCTCCGACGGCGAGGTCGTCTATGACGGCTCCGCCGCCGAACTCGGTGCGGACACGGAACGGATGGAACACCTCGCCGGCGTCAGCCACGCCGGCTGACGTTGTGTCGATTGGCGTCAGCCACACGGGCTGACATTGTGTCGATTGGCGTCAGCCACACGGGCTGACGTTGTGTCGATTGGCGTCAGCCACACGGGCTGACGCTGTGGCGATTGGCGGCTGCGCGCCGTTCATCTAAGCATGGCAGGTCAGTCATGAGGCCTGCCATGTCATCGATCGCCGCCCCTCCCACCGCCACGACCGCGACCGACCGCGAGGCCGCGAAGGTCATGGCGGCGGGCATCGCCAGCATGGTCCTCACCGTCGGCCTCGCCCGCTTCCTCTACACGCCGCTGCTGCCGGTGATGCAGGAGCAGGCGCATCTCTCCGTCACCGGCGGCGGCTGGCTCGCCACCATCAACTACGCCGGCTACATGACGGGCACGCTGCTGATCGCCGCGATCAGCGACCTGCGCACCCGTTTCCTGTTCTACCGCGCCCTGCTGGTCATCGCCGTCATCACCACGGCGGCGATGGGCCTGACCACCAGCCTCGTCGCCTGGGCGGTGCTGCGTTTCTTCGCCGGAATGACGGCGGTGGGCGCGCTGCTGCTCGGCACCGGGCTGATGCTTGCCTGGCTGCGCCATCACGGCAGGCGGCTCGAACTCGGCGTGCCCTTCGGCGGCCTCGGCCTCGGCATCGTCGTCTCCGGCCTGCTGCCGATGGCGATGGCCTTCCGGCTCGACTGGGCCGGCGAGTGGATCGCCTCCGGCCTGTTCGGCATCGTCTTCCTGATCCCCGCCTGGATCTGGATGCCGATGCCCCCGCAAGCCGATGCCGCCGGCCCCGCCGCCCTGGCGGACACGCCGCCGGTCGCCCGCTGGATGGCGCTGTTCGTCGCCGCCTATTTCTGCGCCGGCGTCGGCTATGTCGTCAGCGCCACCTTCATCGTCGCCCTGGTGGCGCATCTGCCGGCGCTGCGCGGCATGGGGAACCTGGTCTGGGTCGTGGTCGGTCTCGGCGCGATCCCGACCGCTCCGCTCTGGGACCGCGTCGCGCGCCGCACCGGCGACATCAGGGCGCTGCTCGCCGCCTTCGCCCTGCTCACGCTCAGCATCGCGATCGGCGCGACCACGCGCGGCGTCGCCCTCTCGCTGGTCGGTGCCGCCCTCTACGGATGTTCGTTCAACGGCATCACCAGCATGACGCTGACGATCATCGGCCGGCTCTACCCGCGCAATCCCTCGAAGGCGATGGCGCGGATGACGATCAGCTTCGGCGCCGCGCAGATCATCGCGCCCGCCGTCTCCGGCTATATCGCCGCGCTCACCGGCAGCTACGACGGCGCGCTGTGGATGGCCGCCGCGGTGATGGTCACCGGCATGGCCTGCCTGCTGCTGCTCCCGCGCCGGCGCACCCAGGCGGCAGCCGAAGCCGCCGCCTGATCCATACGATCCTTAGAGCACTTTCCGATCCTTTCGGATCGGATGTAGTGCTCTACCACATTGATAAACAGAGCATCTTTATCCGATCAGATGACTCCATCTGATCGGATGATGCTCTAGCGCCCGCGCTGCACCTGCGTCACGTCGCGCACCGCGCCGTTGGCCGCACTCGTGGTCAGCGCCGCATAGGCCTGCAGCGCGGCGGAGACCACGCGCTCGCGCGCGGCCGGTTTCCACGCCGCCTTGCCCTTCGCCTCCATCGCCGCGCGCCGCGCTTCCAGCGTCGCCTCGTCGAGCTTCACGTCGAGCTTGCGGTTCGGGATGTCGATGGCGATGATGTCGCCCTCCTCGACCAGCCCGATCGCCCCGCCCTGCGCCGCTTCCGGCGAGATATGCCCGATCGACAGCCCCGCCGTGCCGCCGGAGAACCGCCCGTCGGTGATCAGCGCGCAGGATTTGCCGAGGCCCTTCGATTTCAGGTACGAGGTCGGATACAGCATCTCCTGCATCCCCGGCCCGCCTTTCGGCCCCTCGTAGCGGATCAGCACCACGTCGCCCGCCTTCACCCTGTCGCCGAGAATGCCGGCGACCGCGTCTTCCTGGCTCTCGAAGATCCGCGCCGGCCCCTCGAAGACGAGGATCGACGCATCGACGCCGGCCGTCTTCACGATCGCGCCGTCGAGCGCGATGTTGCCATACAGCACGGCGAGCCCGCCATCCTTGCTGAACGCGTGCTCGGCGTCGCGGATGACGCCCTTCTCGCGGTCGAGATCGAGGCTCTCGTAGCGCCGGCTCTGGCTGAACGCCTCCGTCGTCCGCACCCCGCCGGGGGCGGCGCTGTAGAGCGTCTTCGCCGTCTCGCCGCCGCGCATCACGTCCCAGCGGTCGATCGCCTCGCCGATCGTCTTCTCGTGCACCGTGGCGCAGTCGCGATGGATCAGCCCGGCGCGGTCGAGCGCGCCGAGAATGCCCATGATGCCGCCGGCGCGGTGCACGTCCTCCATGTGGACATTGCTGACCGAGGGCGAGACCTTGCAGAGATTGGGCACCCGGCGCGACAGCCGGTCGATGTCCGCCATGGTGAAGTCGAGTTCCGCCTCGCGTGCCGCGGCCAGCAGGTGCAGCACCGTGTTGGTCGACCCGCCCATCGCGATATCGAGCGACATCGCGTTCTCGAACGCCTTGAACCCGCCGATCCGGCGCGGCAGCACGCCCTCGTCGTCCTGCTCGTAATAGCGCCGGGCGAGATCGACGATCTGCCATCCCGCCTCGACGAACAGCCGCTTGCGGTCGGCATGGGTGGCGAGCAGCGAGCCGTTGCCCGGCAGGGCGAGGCCGAGCGCCTCGGTCAGGCAGTTCATCGAATTGGCGGTGAACATGCCCGAGCACGAGCCGCAGGTGGGGCAGGCGGAGCGTTCCATCACCGCGGCCTGCTCGTCGGTCTTGGTCGGGTCGGCGGCGACGACCATGGCGGTGATCAGGTCGGCGGCCCTGGTCTCGCCATCGGCGATGTATTTGCCCGCCTCCATCGGCCCGCCCGAGACGAAGATGGTCGGGATGTTCAGCCGCATCGCCGCCATCAGCATGCCCGGCGTGATCTTGTCGCAGTTGGAAATGCAGACCAGCGCGTCGGCGCAATGGGCGTTGACCATGTATTCCACCGCATCGGCGATCAACTCGCGCGAGGGCAGCGAATACAGCATGCCGCCATGACCCATGGCGATGCCGTCATCGACGGCGATGGTGTTGAATTCCTTCGCCACCCCGCCGGCCGCCTCGATCTCGCGGGCGACGAGCTGGCCGAGATCCTTCAGGTGCACATGGCCCGGCACGAACTGGGTGAAGGAATTGGCGATGGCGATGATCGGCTTGCCGAAATCCGCATCGCCCATGCCGGTCGCGCGCCACAGCGCGCGGGCGCCCGCCATGTTGCGGCCGTGGGTGGAGGTGCGGGAACGGTATTGGGGCATGGTGTCTCGTTTCCAGTCTGGCAATTTTGCCGGTTACTATAGGGTCAGGACCGGTGCCGCGCTACCCTGCGCCGGTCAGGGCGAACACCCGCAGCGCCGAGGCGAGCGGGCGGTCCGGGTCGCGCGCGGCGTCCACCTCGCCGACCAGCGTGCCCAGCGCCACGCCGCGCCGCGCCGCCGCCGCCTCCAGCACCGTCCAGAATTCCGGCTCCAGCGCCACGCTGGTGCGGTGCCCGGAGAGCGACAGGCTGCGCTTCTCGAGGTTCATTCCCGCCGCGGCAGCACGTAGAGCAGGGCCGGCAGGAACACGAAGGTGGCGATCAGCACGGCCAGCAGGCTGAGCAGCAGCAGCGCGCCGAGGCTCGCCGTGCCGCGGTCCTGCGAGGCGGCGAGCGAGCCGAAGGCGGTGCCGGTGGTCAACGCCGAGAACAGCACGGCCCGCGCCGTGGCCGAGCCCAGCAGGTGCTTCATCCCGTCGCGCCAGTTCATCACGAAATACACGTTGAACGAGACGCCGACGCCGAGCAGCAGCGGCAGCGCGATGATGTTCGCATAGTTCAGCTGCAGCCCGGCGAGATGGGCGAACAGCG
>NZ_AFPR01000160.1:0-8376 GCF_000219295.1 Acidiphilium sp. PM | reverse complement strand
TGCCTCCCGCGTGGACGCGCCCGGCAGCGCGGCGAGGTCGAAACCGTCGAGCAGGTCAGTCCCGCTCATGCCGCCTCCAGCCCCGCATAACCGTTCGCCTCAAGCTCGCGCGCAAGCTCCGGCCCGCCGGAGCGGACGATCCTGCCGGCCGCCAGCACATGCACCCGGTCCGGCACGATATGGTCGAGCAGCCGCTGATAATGCGTGATCACCAGCGCCGAGAAGGCGGGCCCGCGCAGCGCGTTCACCCCTTCGGCGACGATCTTGAGCGCATCGATATCGAGCCCGGAGTCGGTCTCGTCGAGCAGCGCCAGGGTCGGCTTCAGCAGCGCCATCTGCAGCACCTCGTTGCGCTTCTTCTCGCCGCCCGAGAACCCGACATTGACATTGCGCTTCAGCATGTCGTCCGGCATTTTCAGCGCCTTCACCGCCGCCCGCGCTTCCTTGAGGAACTGAACGGCGTCGAGTTCCGCCTCGCCGCGCGCCCGGCGGATCGCGTTCAGCGCGGTGCGGATGAAATTGGCGTTGCCCACCCCCGGCAGTTCGACCGGATACTGGAAGGCGAGGAACACCCCCGCCGCCGCCCGCTCCTCCGGCTCCATCGCCAGCAGGTCGGCGCCATTATACGTCACGCTGCCGCCGGTGACCTCGTAGCCCTCGCGGCCCGACAGCACGTAGGACAGGGTGGATTTTCCCGCCCCGTTCGGCCCCATGATGGCGTGCACCTCGCCCTCCGGCACGGTCAGGTCGATCCCGCGCAGGATCTCCTTGCCATCGATGGTCGCGGTCAGTCCCTTGATTTCAAGCATGTTGCGTCCTCAGCCCACGGAGCCTTCGAGAGACACGGCGAGCAGCTTCTGCGCCTCGACCGCGAACTCCATCGGCAATTCCTTCAAAACGTCCCGGCAGAAGCCGTTGACCAGCAGCCCCACCGCGTCCTCTTCCGAAAGCCCGCGCGAGCGGCAGTAGAACAGCTGGTCATCGGCGATCTTCGAGGTTGTCGCCTCGTGCTCCACCTTGGCGGTGCGGTTGCGACTCTCGATATAGGGCACCGTATGCGCGCCGCAGCGATCGCCGATCAGCAGGCTGTCGCACTGGGTGAAGTTCCGCGCATTCGTCGCCCGCGGCATGATCCGCACCAGGCCGCGATAGGTGTTGTTCGAGCGTCCGGCCGAAATCCCCTTGGAGACGATCGTGCTCGTCGTGTTCGGCGCCAGATGGATCATCTTGGTGCCGGTATCGGCCTGCTGGAAATTGTTCGTCACCGCCACCGAGTAGAACTCGCCGGTCGAGCCCTCGCCCTGCAGGATGCAGGAGGGATATTTCCAGGTGATCGCCGAGCCGGTTTCCACCTGGGTCCAGGAAATCTTCGAGTTCCGCCCCCGGCAGGCGCCGCGCTTGGTCACGAAGTTATAGATGCCGCCGCGCCCCTCGGCATCGCCCGGATACCAGTTCTGCACGGTCGAATACTTGATCGTCGCCTCGTCGAGCGCCACGAGCTCGACCACCGCGGCGTGAAGCTGGTTCTCGTCGCGCATCGGCGCCGTGCAGCCCTCGAGATACGACACGCTGGCCCCAGCCTCGGCGACGATCAGTGTGCGCTCGAACTGGCCGGTGTTGCGGGCGTTGATGCGGAAATAGGTCGAAAGCTCCATCGGGCAGCGCACGCCCTTCGGCACGAAGACGAAGCTGCCATCGGAAAACACCGCCGAGTTCAGCGCCGCGTAATAGTTGTCGCCCGCCGGCACGACGCTGCCGAGATATTTCCGTACCAGATCGGGATGCTCGCGCACCGCCTCGGAAATCGAGCAGAAGATCACCCCGGCCTTGGCCAGCGACTCCCGGAACGTGGTCGCGACCGAAACGCTGTCGAACACGGCATCGACGGCGATTCCCGCCAGCGCCGCGCGCTCGTTCAGCGGAATGCCGAGCTTCTCGTACATCGCGAGAAGTTCGGGATCGACCTCGTCCAGCGACTTCGGCGCCGGCTTCTTCGGCGCCGCGTAATAATGCAGGTCCTGATAGTCGATTTTCGGATGGCGGATGCGCGCCCAAGCCGGGTCTTCCATGGAGAGCCAGGCGCGATAGGCCTTGAGCCGCCATTCGAGCAGCCATTCCGGCTCACCCTTCTTCGCCGAGATGAGCCGGACGATGTCCTCGTTCAGCCCCTTGGGCGCGAACTCCATCTCGATATTGGTCTCGAAGCCGAACTTGTAGCCGCCGCCGGATATCCGGTCGACGGTCTCGATCGTCTCGTTCACGGCAGGCATGGAAACCCCTATTCGACAGTTGACGGCGCGCGCGCCGCGACATCCGATCCTTCGACCCGCAACGCCCTGGGCAATGCGGCCGCCTGCATGTCATCCAGCGAGATCGCGTTGAGCGCATCGCTGATCGCATCGTTCACGACGCCCCAGCGCCCCGCCATCGGGCACAGCGAAGCGCTGTCGCACGATCCGCCGGTGCCTTCGACGCAGGCGGTCAGCGCAATGGGTCCGTCGATCGCCACGATCACATCGGCGATCGGAATCGCGGCGAGCGGCCGCCCGAGCCGATACCCGCCATGCGCGCCACGCTGCGACGACACGAGGCCGGATTGCGCCAATCCCTTCAGCACCTTCGCCACGGTCGGCTCCGGGATGCCGGTTCCGGCGGCGATCGAGGGCGCGGTCTCGACGCATCCAGCCTGGGCCAGACGCACCAGAACCACCACGGCGTAGTCGGTCAGTCGTGACAATCTCAACATGGCTCACCCGATTGCGGACAATGCAGGTCCTGTTTCCGCACATGGGCTATCGGGCAGCGCCCGTCAAGGCCGGTTGCGGGATGGCGCCCACGCGAATCGGCCGCGTGCGCGGGGCAGCCGATCAGCCCGCCCCGAGCAGGCGCTCCACCGCCGGCACGAGCGCCGCCGTTTCGTCGATCGACACCGTCGCTTCCGCGCGCCCATACCCCCAACGGACGAAGATGGACGCCACGCCCAGCCGGTCCGCGGTGGCGATGTCGTTGTGGTGGTCGCCGACCATCACCGCCGCATCCTTGCCGACCGCCATTGCCTCGAGCACCGCGCCGAGATGGCGGGGGTCGGGCTTGCGGAACGTGGTGGCGTCGCCGCCGATCAGGACCGGGAAGAAGCGATCGAGGTCCAGCGCCGCCAGCACCTTGCGCGCCGAGGCCTCCGGCTTGTTGGTGCACATCCCCAGGCTGTAGCCGCGCGCGGCCAACGTGCCGAGCGCCTCGGCGATGCCCGGATAGGGCTCGGTCAGGTCGGTCACATGGGCCTCGTAATCGGCGAGGAAGATGGCCTCGTCCTCGTCATCCGGCGTCATTCCGCGGGCTTCATAGCCCCGTTTCAGCAACATTTTCGCGCCATCGCCGACCATCGGCGCCACCTCTTCCCGAGGGACCGGCGCCATGCCATGGCGCGCGAGGGAGCGATTCAGCGCTGCCGCGAGATCCGGCAGGCTGTCGATGACCGTGCCGTCCAGATCGAAAACAACACCGCGTGCAGCATTCATGACACACTCCGAAATCCTATTTGATGGCCGGACACTTTACAGGCGCGGCTGGCCAGGGCTACCGCTTCGCTCATGCACAATACCGCCGTGATTCTTGCCGCCGGCCTCGGCACCCGCATGAAGTCGAGCCGACCCAAGGTGTTGCACCACATCGCCGGCCGGCCGATGCTCGCCCATCTCCTCGCCGCCTGCAAGACGGCCTTCGCGGCCACCGTGGTCGTCACCGGGCCGGACATGGACGAGGTCGCCCGCGCCGCCGCCCCGCACCCGACCGTGATCCAGCGCGAGCGCCTCGGCACCGCCCATGCAGCCCTCGCCGCCGCGGACCATTTCGGTGCCGGCGCCGTCACCCTCGTCTATGGCGACAATCCGCTGGTCACCGGCCCGACTCTCCAGCGCCTCGGCGCGCGGCTCGGCGCGGGGGATGCGGCGCTGGTGCTGCTCGGCACCCGCCCGCCGGAACCCGGCGCCTTCGGCCGCATTATCGGGCCCGCCGGCTTCGCCGAGCGCATCGTCGAATTCGCCGACGCGACCGAGGCCGAGCGCGCGATCGGCCTGTGCAATGTCGGCGGCTTCTCCGCCGCCGCCGCCGACATGCGCCGCTGGCTCGGGAGCATCGGCAACGACAACGCGAAAGGCGAATACTACCTTACCGACCTCGTCGCCGTCGCCCGCGCCGAGGGTGCCTCCGTCGCCGTGGTCGAGGCGCCGTGGGACGAATGCCGGGGCGTGAATTCCCGCGCCGAGCTCGCCGCCGCCGAGGCGGCGATGCAGTCCCGCCTGCGCGCCGCCGCCCTCGCCGCCGGGGTGACGATGACCGCCCCCGAAACCGTCTTCCTCGCCGCCGACACCGCGCTCGCCGCCGATGTCACGATCGAGCCGCATGTCGTCTTCGGCCCCGGCGTGACGGTCGGGCCGGATGTCACGATCCGCGCCTTCTCCCATCTCGAGGGCTGCGCCATCTCAACCGGCGCCATCATCGGCCCCTATGCGCGGCTGCGCCCGGGCAGCGACATCGGCGCCGGCGCCCACGTCGGCAATTTCGTCGAGCTCAAGGCCGCCCGCCTCGGTGCCGGCGCCAAGGCCAACCACCTGACCTATCTCGGCGATGCCGAAATCGGTCCGCGCGCCAATATCGGCGCCGGCACCATCACCTGCAATTACGACGGCTTCGCCAAGCACCGCACCACGATCGGCGCCGACGCCTTCATCGGCTCGGACGTCGCCCTCGTCGCCCCTGTTTCGGTGGGCGACCGCGCGATCATCGCCGCCGGCAGCGTCATCACCGACCCGGTGGCGGCGGATGCGCTGGCGCTCGCGCGCGGCCGGCAGGTCGAAAAACCCGGCCGCGCGGCCGAACTGCGCATGACGAAGGGAAAACGCTGATGTGCGGCATTGTCGGACTGATCGGGCGGAACGACGCCGCTCCCCTGCTGCTCGACGGTCTCTCCCGCCTCGCCTATCGCGGCTATGACAGCGCCGGCATCGCCACCCTGGTCGAGGGCGCGATCACCCGCCGCCGGGCCGAGGGCAAACTCGCCAACCTCGCCGCCAGCCTCGCCGCGGCACCGCTCGCCGGCACCACCGGCATCGGCCACACCCGCTGGGCGACGCATGGCGCGCCCACCGAAGGCAACGCCCATCCGCACGGCACCGCCCGCGTCGCCGTCGTGCATAACGGCATCATCGAGAACCATGCCGAACTGCGCGCCGAGCTCGAAGCCGCCGGCCAGGTCTTCTCCACCGAGACCGACACCGAAACCGTTGCCCAGCTCGTCGATCTTCATCTCGCCCGCGGCCTCGCCCCGGTCGAGGCCGCCGCCGCCGCCTTCGCCCGGCTCGAAGGCGCCTATGCGCTGGCGCTGATCTTCGCCGGTCATCCCGAGCTGATCATCGGCGCGCAGCGCGGCGCCCCGCTCGCGGTCGGCTTCGGCGAGGAGGAGATGTATCTCGGCTCCGATGCCCTTGCCCTCGCGCCGCTGACCCGCCGCATCGCCTATCTCGACGATGGCGACTGGGTGATCGTGTCGCGCAGCGGTGCCGAATTCCGCGACGCCGCGAACAACCCGGTCGCCCGCGAGGTCAAGCTGACCCGCCTGACCGGCGCGTCCATCGGCAAGGGCAATTTCCGCCATTTCATGGAAAAGGAGCTGCACGAGAACCCCGCGATCATCGGCGACACGCTGAACCGCATGATCGACCCGGCAACCCGCCTGCCGGTCCTGCCGGACCTCGCGGTCGATCTCGCCGCGATTCCGCGCATCACCCTCTCGGCCTGCGGCTCGGCCTACTATGCCGGTCTGACGGCGCGTTACTGGCTGGAGGAGATCGCGCGGATCGCCGTCGATGCTGATGTAGCCAGCGAGTTCCGCTACCGCGAGCCACCGCTCGACCCCGCGGGGCTCGGCCTCGTCATCAGCCAGTCCGGCGAAACCGCCGATACCATGGCGGCGCTGCGCTACATGAAGCGCCAGGGCTGCAAGGTGATGTCGGTGGTCAACGTGCCGGAAAGCACGATGGCGCGCGAGAGCGACCTGATGCTGGAAACCATCGCCGGCCCGGAAATCAGTGTTGCCAGCACCAAGGCCTTTACCGCACAGCTCGCCGTGCTCGCCGGCTTCACCCTCGCCCTCGCCCGCGCCCGTGGCGCGCGGAGCGATGCGGAAATCGCGCCGCTGGTCGCCGCCTTGATGGAGCTTCCCGGCAAGATGGCCCAGCTCCTTGCCGATGATACGGAGATCCGCGCCCTTGCCGAAGACATCCGCGATGCGCGCGACGTGCTGTTCTTCGGCCGCGGCTCGATGATGCCGATCGCCCTCGAAGGCGCGCTGAAGCTGAAGGAACTGAGCTATATCCACGCCGAAGGATACCCCGCCGGCGAAATGAAGCACGGGCCGATCGCGCTGATCGATCCCTCGGTGCCGGTCATCGCCGTGCTGCCTTCCGGCCCGCTCTTCGAAAAGACTGCGTCCAACCTGCAGGAAGCCGCGGCACGCGGTGGACGGATCATACTGTTCAGCGACAAGGCCGGCGCCGCCCGCCTCGCTGGCATCGCGAACCGGACCATCATCATCACCGAGTGCGATCCGTTCGTCGCGCCCATTCTCTACGCGATCCCGGTTCAGCTTCTCGCCTACCATGTCGCCGTCCTCAAGGGCACCGATGTAGATCAGCCTCGTAATCTTGCGAAATCGGTAACCGTCGAATAATCAATCATCGGGACGAATTTTAGTTGCCGATGGATAATGAAATTGTGAACCAGATAATAAAGATGTATTCCAGATCATAGAGATTTATCCTCGGGTGTTTTGCGATCGGATTGAATTGATGGGCGATTCCAGCTTGCGCAGAATTCTGATCCAGAATCCGTACTGGTGAAGGTGGCCGGCATGGATGGCAGGGTCTGACTCAAATTCCCTGCAGATGTGGTCATGCGGGCACCATGAACCGTGCCTTGAGCAAATCGATCTTGGCGCGGCCGTACGTCTGGCACTTTATGGATTTGAGGCGTGTAATTTTGCCTTCGACCTGACCGCTGGCCCATGGCGACGAGACAGCGGCGGCGCGTGGTCCGTTCGCTGACCATGCGCAGCGAGCCTGTAAAGCCTGATGCCTTCAGGCGCCGCCAGAGTTCGGAACCAACCCTGCATCCTGCGTTCCACTCGGCCTCGAGCGTGAGCGACCAGGCATCGAGCGCGCTCTGACGCTGCCGGAATGTATCGTGGCGCTGGCCGCTCAGGATCTTGCGGAACGTCTGGCACGACGCGCCGGTGGTGCGCTCCATCGCCTTGATCGGCACGCCTCGCCCGGCAAGATCCACAATCTGTCGGTTGAGTGCCTGGCGAAGCTGAGTGCCATCCCACTGGATATGCTCGGCGCGGGTCAGGGTCGCGGGATGACCGGCCGCGCGGGTGCGGGCGTACGGCGCAGGCACTGCATCTCGGATCGAACCGCGCAAGGAACACCGCAGACGCATTCTCGAACATGTGCCAGCGCTCGGCTACCTGACGCGCCTGGGGCGCCGCTTCGGTGGCGGCAGCGCCATAGCCAGGGCCGCGATCACGGGGCAGATATCTCGACCTGCGGGCTCTGCTCAAGCCAGGCGGTCACGGTCTCGCGCCACCTGTCCGTCAACAGGTCGATGACCTGACGACTTCGAGATCGACGACGACGCCGCCGTCGCTATCCCCGCGGCGCCAGGAGAAGTCGTCGATACCGATCACCCGCGCGGGCGGCGGTGGCTCTGTCAGCGGATCACCGCGCACACCAGCGCATTGCAGCGCCCGAGCCACCGACCGTACCGGCGGCGAAATGCGGGTGCTCACGGCTCGCTGAGCGTTTGCCGCCGGCACGAGGCGTGTCCGCACCGGAACGTCGTACCAATAGCCGAAGCTGGACCGCGCTCCCACTGACGGGCATTTCCGCGAGCATGCGATCGCGCCGGCTGTGGCAGGATGTCGACGGCGTGCCGTAGTCCGGACACGTTGCCTGCGAAGCGGACAGCCGGCCCGACATCTGCACAACACCGCCAACGAGCATCTTGCGCTCCACGATCAAGCCCGGCAGCGACAGGCTGCTGTCCCACGTCTTTATACCCACCGACCTTTTCCTCCAGGCCATCTGGTAGCAGAAGTGGGCAGACCACAGATCAATCCCCTCAAGGCCGCACGGCGTTTGGTTCAGACCCAGAACTGGGCGCCGAAATCGAAGGCGAAGCCCTCGCGGCGGCGAGGCCGGGTGGGTATCGGGCAGGCCGGTAGAGCATCATCCGCGCCGCCGGTCTATTGCCGGGAGATCAGCCGCGCCGGATCGCGAAGACGCAGGCGGGGTGGCCGGCGGCGCGGCAGGCGGTTTCGCG
>NZ_AFPR01000161.1:0-12434 GCF_000219295.1 Acidiphilium sp. PM | reverse complement strand
GCGCCGGCCCTGACTCCGGCGCCGTCACCGCGCCGAGGCTCAGCCCGTTGCTCGCCGTCACCGGCGCCTCGCCCACCGCGTGCAGGCTCCACCGATACACCGCCCGCCCGGCGCAGCGATTGGCCATCCGCAGCGCCTCGATCGCATTGGCCACCGCGATCATCGAATAGTTCGGCAGCAGCAGGAAGCCGAAATGCGACAGCGCGGCGGGGTTCAGCGGCCGCGGCATCAGCGTTCGATCACGAGATCGGTCAGCGGCGTCGAGCAGCAGATCAGGATCATGTCCTGGTCGATCTCGCGCTGGCGGATGCCGCCCTGGTGCTTCATGTCCACCCGTCCCGAGACGAGCTTGCTCTTGCAGGTGCCGCACACGCCCTTGGTGCAGGACGAGGGCAGCCGCATGCCCGCCTCGCGCGCGGCGGCGAGGATATGCTGCCCCGGCGCCACCCCGATCGTCCGGCCGGACTTGCTGAACGTCACCTCGAAGGTTTCCGCCCCCTGCGCGGCCAGCACCTCCTCGACCGGCGGCGGCACGCCGAAATCGAAGCTCTCCTCATAGTAATACCGCATGTCGTAGCCGAGGCCGACGAGCCCGTCGCGCACCACCTGCATGTAGACCGGCGGCCCGCAGTTGAAGATCCAGCGCTCGGCGAAATCCGGCGCCAGCAGCGAGAGCAGCTGCGGCGTCACCCGCCCGCGCGGCCCGCCCCAGCGCCCGCCGGCGCCATCCGCCTCGCACACCGGAATCACCCGCAGGTTCGGCATCTGCCGCGCCATCACCGCGAGCTCGTCGCGGAAGATGATGTCCTCCGGCGTCCGCGCGAAATGGATGAACACGATGTCCGCATCCGGTGCGAGGTCCTGATGCGCCCGCGTCATCGACATCAGCGGCGTGATTCCCGAACCGCCCGAGAGGAACAGGTATTTTTCTCCCGGCGTCGCCACGAAGCTGAAATCCCCGAGCGGCCCGATCGCGCGGATCTCCATCCCCGGCCGCAGATTGTCGTGCAGCCAGGGCGAAACCGCGCCGCCCGGCTTGCGCTTCACCGTGATCGAGATCTGGTCCGGCCGCGTCGGGCTGGAGGCGATCGTGTAGCAGCGCTGCACGATCTCCCCGCCCACCGGCACGTCGAACACGAGGAACTGGCCCGGCCAGTAGCTGAAGCGCGACGGCGTGCGGCTGACGAAGGTGAAGGTCCGCACGTCGTGCGTCTCCAGCCGCGCATCGACGCAGACCAGCACGTCGTCGACCTCAGGGTCCCAGACGGACAGGCTGCCGTCGCGCGCGGCACGGCAGCGCTCGGCCGGCGTCATGTTCATCGCGCCGGCTCGATCCCGAGATGCGCCGCCATGCGGCGGACATACCAGTTGGCGAAAGCCTCGACCTGGCCTTCGGTTTCCGCCGAATACGGCCCCGGCACATAGCCGGCGCCCGACGCCCCCGCCTGCGCGAGGCCGACCAGCGCGCCATCCTGCAGATTGGTCTCGCGCCACACCCGGATCAGGTTCTCGAGGTCGTAATCCACGCCTTGGATCGCGTCGCGATGCACCAGCCACTTGGTGCGCAGCAGCGTGCGGTCCGGCGAGAGCGGCAGCACCGAGAAGGTCACGATGTGGTCGCTCATGAAATGGTGCCAGGAATTCGGCTGGGTATGGAACGAGAGATCGCCGAGCCGCTTCTCCTTGGCCTGGCCGAGCAGGCGCCGGCTCGCCACCTTGGTGTCCAGCGTCTGCGATTCGCCATCGCGGTCCATCGGCATCCGGCCGATCCGGAATCCCGAGACCATGTCGTCGAGATGGCCGATCTCCTCGGAGGGAAACCCGCTCGCCGCCCAGGCGCTGCACGACTGCGCGACCATGTCGTCATAGTTCCGCCGCAGCGCCGCGCGCGCCGGGTCGTCCTCGCGCGCATCGAAGCCGAAGCCGAACTCGAAGATCGAGGTGGTCAGCTCCGGATGGTTCAGCGCGCAGTGATAGCACTCGCGGTTGTTCTCCATCGTCAGCTTCCAGTTGCCCTCCTCGATCAGGTCGATCTGCTGGGCCACCTTGCAGTTGGCGATCTCGTGCGGCGCGATATACGGCCCGACGATCCGCGCCATCTCGTCGAAATCCGCCGGCGGCTCCTCGGCGAGGCAGACGAACAGCAGCCCCTCCAGCGAGCGGAGATGGATTTTCTTCAGCCCGTGGCAGGAATGATCGAAATCCTCGCCCATGTGCTCGGCATGCACGAGCGCGCCGTCCAGCCCGTAGGTCCAGGCGTGATACGGGCAGACCAGCCGCCCCACCGTCGCCTTCTCGGTAGAGACCAGCCGTGCCGCGCGATGCCGGCAGACATTGTGCATGGCGTGGATCGCGCCATCGTCGTCGCGGCAGATCAGGATGTCGTTGTCGCCGATCTTCAGCGTCATCACGTCGCCCGGCTCGGGAACATCCGGCTCCACGCCGACGAAAATCCAGTGCCGGTTGAAGATGTACTCGAGATCGGCGCGGAAGACGTCCGGATCGGTATAGAAATCCCGCTCCAGCATGTAGCCGCGGCGGCGCCGGGCCACGAGGTCACGAAGTGCAGGGGAAGCGACATCCGCCATGGCGTTCACTTTCAAAAAGGGTCAGAACCCGGCGACGGAATGTGACGGTTCGGTGTATCAGCGTCTTTCGTTTTTGCGACATCGCGCCAGAACGATTTCGCAGCCCCCTCGCATGGCGGCCATGCGCTGCTCACATGCGCGGATCAGAACGGACGCGGCCCCGCATGCATCGCGACCGCCTCGGCGCCGCCGCCGTCGCGCCCGGCCATGCCCGGCCGCATCTGCGAGGGCGACAGCCCGTGCAGCGCCTTGAACTGGCGGGAGAAATGCGCGCAGTCCGAGAAGCCGGCCTCCAGCGCGATATCCGTGACCGAGCGGCCCGTCGTCTCCAGCAGCCAGCGCGCGTAACGCAGCCGCAGCGTGCGGTAGAGCAGCGAGGGCCGTTGCCCGAGCGCCGATTCGAAGCGCCGCTCCAGCTGCCGCGTCGACAGGTCGAGCCGCCGCGCGATGGTCGCGATCGGCACCGGGTCGGAGAGGTTCTGCTCCATCATCAGCAGCGCGCGCCGCACCTGCTCGTCGGCCACCTCGTGCGCCACCGGCGGGTGCGGCTGCACCGCCCCCTCGCCGCGCGTGCGCGTCAGCTGCAGCACCTGGTGCGGCTTCTGCGCGAGCCGGCTGCCGAGATGCCGCTCGATCAGCAGCGCCGCGAGATCCGCCGCCCCGGCCCCGCCGGCGCAGGTGATCCGGTCGCCGTCGATCTCGAACAGCCGGTCGCCGGTCACCTCGTGGTCGGGGAAGGCCGCGCGGAAATCCTGGTAGTGCAGCCAGCTCACGCAGACCCGCCGCCCCTGCATCAGCCCCGCCTGGCAGAGCAGGAAACTGCCGTTGCAGATGCCGACCAGCTTCACCCCCGCCGCGGCGGCGCGCTTGAGATAGGCGCAGAGCGGTGCCGCGTTCTGGTTCAGCCCGGCCAGCAGCCCGCCGATCACGACGACGTAGTCGAACCCGGCCGGGTCGAGGAAGGTCGCGCCCGGCAGCACCTGCACCCCGCAGCTCGCGCGGATCGGCGCGGCGCTGTCGGACATGATCGTCCAGCGGCAATGGATCGGGCGCGAGAAATCCGATTCGTCGGCGGCGAGCCGCAGCGTGTCGACGAACATCGACAGCGCCGAGAGGGTGAAGTCATGGGCGAGCAGGATGCCGACCGAAAGCGGTCGCCGCTCCTCGCCCCTTTGTGCGTTCGCTGCCCTTCCGTTCATGGCCCTGCTCCACGATCTCGCCGCATACGAGCCATGCGGCGGAACCGCATATCACCACACTCGCGCGGATCGCGATACGGAAATCATGCATCCCGCATCGCGCCGCCGCGCGCCGGCGGGTCAGTCCCCCGCCGGCCGGGGAAACCGCGCCCGCTTCTCGAGGTCGCCGAGCCGCATGTGGTTGCGCATGTACTGTTCCGAGGCATCGACGAAGGGCTGGAAATCCCACGACTTCCGCCGCCCCTGCCGCAGCGCCGCGTCGATGAAGCGCCGCCGCGCCTGGCTCGCCAGCACCGCGCGATGCACCGCGTCGAGGTCCCAGCGCGCCGCCACCTCGGCGCGGAACGCGGCCACCAGCGCCGCGTGCTCCGGCGCCGCCGCGAGGTTCGCCCGCTCGTCCGGATCGGCCTCGAGGTCGAACAGCTGGTCCGGATCGGCCGGGCAATGGATGAACTTGTGCCGCCCGCGCCGGATCATCACGATCGGCGCGATCGCCCCCTCGGCGAGATATTCGCCGAACGCGCCGTCATGCCCGCCGCGCCCTTCGAGATGGCCGAGCAGCGAGGTGCCGTCGCAGGCGAGCCCCGCCGGCACCCTCCCGCCGCCGAGCCCGACCAGCGTCGGCAGCATGTCGACCGAGGACACCGCCGCCCCCACCCGCGCCGGCGCGAACCGCCCCGGCGCATGCACGATCAGCGGAATCCGGCACGCGTCCTCGAAGAAGCTCATCTTGTACCAGAGCCCGTGCTCGCCGAGCAGCTCGCCGTGATCGGCGGTCATCACCGTCACCGTCCGCGCCGCGAGCCCGCACGCCTCGACCGTCTCGCGCAGCCGGCCGAGCTGGCGGTCGACGAAGGAGATCGCCGCGTAATAGGCGTGCCGCGCGTTGCGCACCTGCGCCTCCGTCACCGGCTCGTTGTCCATGTTCGACACGTGGCGCAGCCGCAGCGAATGCGGGTCCATCGAAGCCGGCGCCGTCCGCACCCGCGGCATGTCGATCGCGTCGTGGTCGTAGAGGTTCCAGTATTCCTCCGTCATCGCGAACGGATCGTGCGGATGCGTCAGCGACACCACCATGCAGAACGGCCGCCCGTCGTCATCGCGCGCGAGGTCGAACAGTTTCTGCCGCGCCGCGAACACCACCTCGTCGTCATAGTCCATCTGGTTGGTCCGCACGCACAGCCCCGCCTCGCGCACCGAGCTCATGTCGTGGTACCAGCTCGGCCGTGTCGCGAAATCGGTCCAGTCCGGCGTCCAGCCGAAATCGGCCGGGTAGATGTCGGTGGTCAGCCGCTCCTCGAATCCGTGCATCTGGTCCGGCCCGCAGAAATGCATCTTGCCGGACAGGATCGTGCGGTATCCGGCGGCGCGCATGTGGTGCGCGAAGCTCGGCAGCATCGCCGGAAACTCGGCCGCGTTGTCGAAGGCGCCGATCGCCGAGGGCAGCTGCCCGCTCATGAACACGTAGCGCGAGGGGCCGCAGAGCGGGCTGTTGCAATAGGCGTTGTCGAACACCACCCCGCCGGCGGCGAGCGCGTCGATATTGGGCGTCAGCGCGACCTGGTTGCCATAGGCCGGCAGCGCCCGCGCGCCGAGCTGGTCGGCCATCACGATCAGGATATTGGGCCGCCCGTCCGCCGCCTTGTCTGCTCCGTTGCCATCAACCCCAGGCATCATCTCTCGCCATCTCCCCTTGCGTCCAATATCGATCCGGCGGCACGCTGCCTTGAAACCGGGCCCGCTTGAAGACCGAATCGATGAATGGAACCCATCAACATGGCTAATGGCAACTGGCGCGCCGCGCTGCCCGCCCTCGCGGTGTTCGAGGCGGCGGCCCGGCATCTCAATTTCAGCCGCGCCGCCCGCGAGCTCGGCGCCACCCAGCCCGCGGTCAGCCACCAGGTCGGCTGGCTCGAGGCGCATCTCGGCTGCCGCCTGTTCCACCGCCGCCATCGCGGCGTCAGCCTGACGCCGGAGGGGCAGATCCTGTTCGAGGCGGCGGCGGCCACGCGCGCCGCGGTCGAGCGCGCGCGGGACGACATCCGCGCCCTGTCCGGCCAGCGCCCGCTGACCGTCGCCACCGATTACGGCTTCGCCGGCGATTGGCTGATCCCCCGCCTCGGCGCCTTCGCCGCCGCCGCCCCGGCGACCGAGCTGCGCATCGTCGCCTCGCAATTCCTCGCCGACCCGCTGGCCGACCCCGCCGATGTCGCGATCCTGATGGGAACCGGCGCCTGGCCGGGCCGGGCCGCGCACCTGCTGTTCCGCGAAACCGTCTCGGCGGTGGCGAGCCCCGCCCTATTGCGTGTTCCCGCCAGCCCGGCGGACCTCGCCCGGATGCGCCTGCTGCATCTCGAACCCCGCCACCCGGCGCCCTGGCTCACCTGGCGCGGCTGGTTCGCCGCCCACGGCATCGACCGCCCGCCCCGCCCGGGCGACGCCACGTTCGACACCTATTCCCTGGTCCAGCAGGCGGCGATCGCCGGCCAGGGCATCGCCCTCGGCTGGCACCCGCTGATCGCCGGCGCGCTGGAAACCGGCCGCCTCGCCTGCGCCGCCGCCCCGCCGGTCACCACCGGCCTCGGCTATTACCTGCTGGAAAACCCGGCCCGCCGCCCGCCCGGCCTCGCCGCCTTCCGCGACTGGCTGCTCGCCGCCTGCCGCGACTCCGAAGCGGCCGGCCTCAGCCCGCCACTGCCATCGCGATGTAGTTGATCCGCGTATCCCGGGCGATGCGGAATCCGCCCGCCAGCGGCGCCGGCACCATCCCCGCCGTCGCCGCCAGCCGCAGCCCGGCGGCGCGGCACATCGCGGCCAGCTCCCCCGGCGTGACGAATTTCCGCCAGTCATGCGTGCCGGGCGGCGCCAGGCCCAGCACATACTCCGCCGCGTATTTTGCAAAAACAATCGATTGCGGCGTTCTGTTCAGTGTTGAGATGAACAGCAACCCGCCCGGCTTCAGCAGCCCCGCCAGCGTGTCGAGAAACCCCTGCGGGTCCGGCACGTGCTCGATCACCTCCAGCGCCGTCACCACGTCGAACCGCGCGCCGGCTTCGGCCAGCGCGTCCGCCGTGGTCGCGCGGTAGTCGATCCCGAGTCCCTGCGCCTCGGCATGCGCCCGCGCCGCGGCGATCGCCTCGCCCGCGGCGTCGATCGCCGTCACCCTGCATCCGGCGCGGGTCAGGCTTTCCGCCAGCAGCCCCGCGCCGCAGCCGACATCGAGGACCGCCACCCCCGCCGCGCCGCCGCGCGCCGCGGCGACATGGTCGAGGATCCACCGGCTGCGCGCCGGATTCATCGCGTGCAGCGCGCGCATCGGCCCGTGCCGGTCCCACCAGCGCGCCGCCAGCGCGTCGAATTTCCGCACCTCCGCCGCGTCCGCCCGTCCGGCGCCCTGCCCGTCATCCATGCTCACGTCCTCTTCCGCCCGCATTGCCCTTCTCCCTGCCGCTCGCTATGTGAGCCTGCCGGGAGATGGCAGCAAGCGCCGCTCCCGCGTCGATACCAGTTTCACGGCAAGATCGGATCACATGGCGCGCATCGTGATGAAATTCGGCGGCACATCGGTCGCCGATCTGGACCGGATTCGCAACGTCGCCGCGCGCGTCAAGCGCGTGGTGGACGAGGGGCACGAGGTCGCGGTCGTCACCTCGGCGATGGCCGGCGCCACCAACCAGCTCGTCGCCTGGTGCCAGGAGCTTTCCCCGCTCTACGACGCGCGGGAATACGACACGGTGGTCGCCACCGGCGAGCAGGTCACCATCGGCCTGCTCGCCGTCGCGCTGCAGACCATCGGCGTCGATGCCCGCTCCTGGACCGGCTGGCAGATCCCCATCCGCACCGACGGCCAGCACGGCAAGGCGCGGATCGACGCGATCGACGGCGCCGAGCTGATCCGCCGCATGCAGATGGGCCAGGTCCCGGTGATCGCCGGCTTCCAGGGCATCGGGCCGGACAACCGCGTCACCACCCTCGGCCGCGGCGGGTCGGACACCTCGGCCGTCGCCGTCGCCGCCGCGGTGAAGGCCGACCGCTGCGACATCTACACCGATGTCGACGGCGTCTACACCACCGACCCGCGCATCGTCCCCAAGGCGCGCAAGCTGCCCGCCATCGCCTATGAGGAGATGTTGGAACTCGCCTCGGTTGGTGCGAAGGTATTACAGACCCGCTCCGTCGAACTCGCGATGAAGGAGCGTGTGCGGGTGCAGGTTCTCTCCAGCTTCACGGATGCGCCGGGAACGCTGGTCGTTGATGAGGATGAAATCGTGGAACAGGAAATCGTCGCCGGCATCGCCTATTCGCGGGACGAGGCCAAGGTCACCGTCCGCCGCGTGCCCGACCGCCCCGGCGTCGCCGCCTCGGTGTTCGGCCCGCTCGCCGAGGCCGGCATCAATGTCGACATGATCGTGCAGAACGTCTCCGCCGACGGCACCACGGACATGACCTTCACCCTCAACAAGACCGAGCTGCCCCGCGCCCGCCTCGTGCTCGACGAGAAGCGCGACGAGATCGGCTTCGCCGAACTCGCGACCGACCCCGACGTCGCCAAGATCTCCGTCGTCGGCGTCGGCATGCGCAGCCATGCGGGCGTCGCCGGCACCATGTTCCGTTCGCTCGCCGCCCGCGGCATCAACATCCAGGTGATCTCCACCAGCGAGATCAAGGTCAGCGTGCTGATCGACGCCGAATACACCGAGCTCGCCGTCCGCGCCCTGCACACCGCCTACGGGCTGGACGTCGCATGAGCGCGCTCGATCCGCTCTGGGCCCGCGGCCGCGCCTTCCTCGGCACCGAGACCGCGATCATGGGCGGCGCCATGAGCTGGGTGAGCGAGCGCCACCTCGTCTCCGCCATCTCCAATGCCGGCGGCTTCGGCGTCATCGCCTGCGGCTCGATGACCCCCGAACTGCTCGATGCCGAGATCGCCGCGACCAAGGCGCTCACCACGAAGCCCTTCGGCGTCAACCTGATCACCATGCACCCGCAGCTGCTGGAGCTGATCGCGGTCTGCGTCCGCCACGGCGTGGGCCATGTCGTCCTCGCCGGCGGCCTGCCCTCCGCCGCCGCGGTCCGCGCGGTGAAGGAGGGCGGCGCGAAGCTCGTCTGCTTCGCCCCCGCTTTGGTGCTCGCGAAACGCCTCATCCGCAGCGGCGCCGACGCGCTGGTGATCGAGGGCTCCGAGGCCGGCGGCCATATCGGCCCGGTCTCGCTCGCCGTGCTGGCGCAGGAAATCCTGCCCGTCATCACCGAGGTCCCGGTCTTCGTCGCAGGCGGCATCGGCCGCGGCGAGGCGATCCTCGCCTTCCTCGAAATGGGCGCCGCCGGCGTGCAGCTCGGCACCCGCTTCGCCGCCTCCGCCGAGAGCATCGCCCACCCCAATTTCAAGGCCGCCTTCCTGAAGGCGAACGCGCGCGACGCGATTCCCTCAGTCCAGCTCGACGCCCGCTTCCCGGTCATCCCGGTGCGCGGCCTCGCCAATGCCGGCACCGCCCGCTTCGTCGAGCACCAGGCCGAGACCATCCGCCGCTTCCAGGCCGGCGAGCTCGACAAGGAGCAGGCCCAGCTCTCGATCGAGCATTTCTGGGCCGGCGCCCTCCGCCGCGCGGTGATCGAGGGCGATGTCGAGCAGGGCTCGGTGATGGCCGGCCAGTCGGTCGGCATGGTCACCGCGATCCAGCCGGTGGCCGAGATCATCGCCGAACTCATCGCCCAGGCCGACGCCGCCTTCGCCGCGCGCGCCACCGTCCGCCAGCCGGATGCCTCGATCGAAGCGGCCTAAGGGCGCGCCCCGCCCGCGCACCATCCCGCTCGCCGCCTCGCGGCGGCTGTTCGCGAAGCTGCGCGAACGGCTGAGCGCCGGCAATTCCAGCCTCGCCGAGCTGGTCGAGCTGATCGCCGCCGAACTCGCGGTCGAGGTCTGCTCGGTCTATGTCGCCCGCGCCGGCGAAATGCTCGAACTCGCCGCCACCCACGGGCTGCGCATCGCCGCGGTCGGCCACACGCGGGTGCGGGTGGGCGAGGGCATCATCGGCCTCGCCGCCGCCAAGGGCGAGGCGCTCAACCTGCCGGACGCGCAGAACCACCCCGAATTCGCCTACCGCCCCGAAACCGGCGAGGAGCGCTACGCCTCGATGCTCGCGGTGCCGATCCGCCGCGCCGGCCGCACCCTCGGCGTCATCGCGGTGCAGAATTCCGAGCCCCGCGTCTACACCCCGCTCGAGGTCGAGACGATCTCGACCATCGCCATGCTGATCGGCGAGATCCTCGCCAGCCAGGGTGCGGCCGACATCGCCGCCGCCGGCTTCGGCGACGCGCTGGCCCGGCGCTATTCCGGCCATCCGCTCGCCCCCGGCATCGTCCGCGGCACCGCCCTGCCCTTCGGCCGCTCGCCCGGCCCGCGCCACGTCCTCGCGGAAGACACCGCGGCCGAGCTCGTCCGCCTCGACCAGGCGATGGCCGATGCCGAAACCTCGCTCGACAGCCTGGTCTCCGAGCCCCTGCCCACCGGCCACGCCACCCGCGAGGTGCTGGAGGCCTATCGCCTGATCTCGCAGGGCACCGGCTGGCTCGAGCGCGTCCGCGCCGCGATCAACGACGGCCTGACCGCCGAGGCCGCGGTCGACCAGGTCGGCAGCGAGCTGCGCCGGCGCATGCGCAAGGTGGCCGACCCCTATCTGCGCGAGCGCGTCGCCGATATCGAGGACATGATCGAGCGCATGCTCGCCGCCCTCGGCGCCGGCACCGCGAAGCCGGAGGATGCGCGCGGCATGGTCCTGGTCTGCCGCCGCCTCGGCCCCGCCGAACTGCTCGACTGGCACCAGCGCGGCATCGCCGGCGTCGCGATCGAGGAGGCCAGCACCGGCGGCCACGCCGCGATCCTCGCCCGCGCGCTGGAAATCCCCGCCATCGCCGTCGAGGCCGGCGCGACCGAGGCCGCCCGCCAGGGCGATCCCGTGCTGCTCGATGCCGAATCCGGCGCCCTCATCCTCCGCCCCGACCCCGAGGTCACCGCGCTGTATGACCGCGCCCTCGCCGCCCGCGGCGCCCGCGCCGCCGAGCTCGCCGTCTTCCGCGACCGCCCGGCCCGCACCCGGGACGGCACCGAGGTCACGCTGATGCTCAATGTCGGCCTCGCCTTCGAGATCGACCAGCTCACCCGCACCGGCGCCGAGGGCATCGGCCTCTACCGCACCGAGATCGCCGCCCTCGCCGCCGCCCGCGTCCCCGGCGTCGCCGCCCAGGCGGCCGAGTACCGCCGCGTCCTCCAGCGCGCCGACGGCAAGCGCGTCGTCTTCCGCACCCTCGATCTCGGCGCCGACAAGCTCCTCCCCGGCGAGGCCGACGACCAGGTGGAAAACCCGGCGATGGGCTGGCGCTCGCTGCGCGTCGGGCTCGACCGTCCGGCCATCCTGCGCAAGCAGCTCCGCGCCCTGCTGATGGGCGCGGCCGGACTCGATCTCTCGGTGATGTTCCCGATGGTGGCGACGGTCGCCGAATTCCGCGCCGCGCGCGACCTGCTCGAGGCCGAGGCCGCCCGGCTCGACGAGATGCCGAACCGCATCGAGATCGGCACGATGCTCGAAGTGCCCTCGCTGCTGTTCCAGCTCCCCGGCCTGCTCGCCGAGGCCGATTTCGTCTCCCTCGGCACCAACGACCTGATGCAGTTCCTCTTCGCCGCCGATCGCGGCACGCCGAAGCTCGCCGGCCGTTACGACGTGCTCTCCGCCCCGGTGCTCGAACTGATCGAGGGTCTCGCCGCCGCCTGCGCCGAGGAGGAGGTCGGTTTCTCGATCTGCGGCGAGTCCGCCGGCCGCCCGCTCGATGCCCTGGTCTTCGCCGCCATCGGGGTCGACACGCTGTCGATGTCCGGCGCCTCGATCCTGCCGGTCAAGGCGCTGTTCGCCGAGGCCGACCTCGCCGCCCTGCGCCCGGTGCTGCGCGAACTCCGCCGCGCCGGCGCCGCCGGCAGCTCGCTGCGCGAGCCGCTCACCGCCTGGGCGCGGGAGCACGGTTTGCCGATCTAGCCCGAACGCGCTACAGGGGGCATATCGCATCCGATACCGTACGGGACAGGCGGGCACCGGTGGCGCTCCGGTGCGATCCCGGCGCGGCGTGACCCGACCCTAACCGTTCCACGAGCTTTCATGGGTACTATGAACGGCGACCACGATTTCGACCTGACCATCCCCGCCCCCCATGCGACGGTTTCCCGGGGTCCCGCGAGTGTCGGCGCCGAATTGCGCGCCGTCCGCGAGCGGCTCGGCTGGAAACTGCCGGACATCGCCGCGCGGCTGAAGATCCGGCGGGTCTTCCTCGAAGCCATCGAGGCCGGCAACCTCGCCGCCCTGCCGGCGCCGACCTATGCCGCCGGGTTCATCCGCTCCTATGCCGAGGCGATGGGGCTCGACCCCGAGGAAATCCTCCGCCGCTTCCGCGCCGAGGGCATGACCCGCCCGCGCCAGCCGGACCTCGCCTTTCCCCAGCCGGTGCCGGACCGCGCGGTGCCGCCCGGCGCCGTGCTCTTCGTCGTCGCGGTCATCGGCATCGCCGGCTATTTCCTCTGGTACCGCCATTCCGAGCACGAGCTGAAAATGGCGCGGATGGTCCCCGCGGTGCCGGCCAAGCTCGCGCCGCTCGCCGTCCC
>NZ_AFPR01000162.1:0-32181 GCF_000219295.1 Acidiphilium sp. PM | reverse complement strand
CGGCGGAGCATGGCGCGGATGCGCAGCAGCAGCTCGCGCGGGTCGAACGGCTTGCCGAGATAGTCGTCCGCCCCCGCCTCGAAGCCGGCGATGCGGTCCTCCGGCGCGCCGCGGGCGGTGAGCAGCAGGATCGGCAGGTCCGGCGCGCGGTCGGCGCGCAGCGACTCGATCAGTTCGAGCCCGGTTTCCTCGGGCATCATGACATCGAGCACCATCATGTCGGGGTCGACCACGCGCAGGGTCTCGCGCGCGGCGGCGGCGCTCTCGGCGACGGTGACGCGGAAGCCGTTCTCGACGAGGTAGCGCTGCATCAGCGCACGCAGGCGGGCATCGTCGTCGACCAGCAGGATGTGGGCGGCGGTGGCGCTCATCGGCGCGCGTTGCGCGCGGCCTCGGCCCGGTCGAGATAGGCGCGGGCCTCTTCCTTCATCATGCCGCGCAACACCTTGCGGAAGCCCTCGACGGCGGGGCCGCCGGCCTCGCGGAAGGCGGCGATCAGGCGCTCGCGCTGGGCCTCGAAGAGCTTGCGCTCCAGCGCGGCACCCGCCGGGGTGAGGCTGAGCAGGCGCTGGCGGCGATCCGCCCGGCCGGGGGTCTGCTCGACATAGCCGTCGCGGATCAGCGGGCCGAGGACGCGGGCGAGACTCTGCTTGGCGATCCCGAGAATGTGAAGCAGCTCGCCCACCGGCAGGCCGGGATTGCGGCCGATGAAATGCAGCGTCCGGTGATGCGCGCGACCGAAGCCGATTTCCGCAAGGATGGCGTCGGCCGCGGCCACGAGGTCGCGGTTGGCGAAGAAGATCATGTCCTGGGCGAGGCGAAGCTCTTCCTCGCGCAGGAACAGGAGGCCGGCGGCCGTGCCGGGCTGGGATGGTTTTTCGTGCATGGCTCCCTTGCCCATACTGAAGCGGGGACGCTGTGATAAGACAGGATTTATGGCTTTCCTGCAAGAACCGTTGCGCGGGCGGGCCGCAACCGCCGCCAAAACGTCAATCCTGCTCTCCGGCAATCATCGCTTGGCCATCGGCCGCGGACAAATTATGGTTCCGGGTTCCTCGGCAGAGGGGACCGACATGAAAGAGGACGCGAGGCGATGAGTCTGATTCCGTTTGACGACCGCGACGGCATGATCTGGTGGGACGGCGAGCTGCGCCCCTGGCGGGACGCCAAGCTGCACGTGCTGACGCACGGGCTGCATTACGCCTCCGCCGTCTTCGAGGGCGAGCGGTCGTATGGCGGGAACATCTTCCGCCTGCGCGACCATACCAACCGGCTGATCCAGTCGGGCAAGCTGCTCGGCTTCGACATTCCCTTCAGCGCCGATGCGATCGACGCCGCCTGCAACGAGGTGCTGAAGGCGAACGGGCTGACCGACGCCTATATCCGCCCGATCGCCTGGCGCGGCTCGGAGATGCTCGCGGTTTCCGCCCAGCAGACCAAGATCCACCTCGCCATCGCCGCCTGGCCGTGGCCGAACCTGTTCGGCAACGACCGGATGAAGGGCATCACCCTCGGCATGGCGCCGTGGCGCCGGCCCGATCCGCGCACCGCGCCGACCGCCTCGAAGGCCGCCGGGCTCTACATGATCGGCACGCTCTCGAAGCACGCGGCCGAGGCGGAGGGGTTCAACGACGCGCTGATGCTCACCCTCGACGGGCATGTCGCCGAGGCGACGGGGGCGAACATCTTCTTCGCGATCGACGGCGAACTGCACACGCCGACGCCGGACTGCTTCCTCGACGGCATTACCCGCCGCACGGTGATGGCGCTGGCCCGCGCGCGGCAGATTCCGGTGCATGAGCGGCACATCAAGCCCGAGGAGATGGCGAAGGCGAGCGAGGTGTTCCTCGCCGGCACCGCCGCCGAGGTGACGCCGGTGCGCCAGATCGGCGAGCTGACCTTCACGCCGGGGAAGATCACCGAGACGCTGATCGCGGACTATACCGCGCTCGTCCACATGTCGCCGGAAGAGGTGGCCAAGCGGGCGGCGTGACCGTTCCGCGGTTCAGCGACCACGCGGCGAACGAGCGCACCTTCCTCGCCTGGGTGCGCACCGCGATCGCGGTGATGGCGTTCGGCTTCCTGGTCGAACGCTTCAACCTCTTTCTCCAGGTGGCCGGGCAGTCGCTGGGGCGGAAGTTCACCGTCTCGGGGACGCTCGCGTCCGACGCGGTGGGGATCGCGCTGATCGTCGCCGGCGCGATGATGGTGGCGGCGGCGATGCTGCGATTCGTCGGCAACCGGCGCGCGATCATCGACGAGGACGCCCGCGCGCCGGAGAGCGACCGGCTCGACCTCGCGCTGGCGGGGATGATCGTCGCCCTCGGGGTCGGGCTTGCCGTCTATCTCGCGGCGACGATCCTGCACGGGACGGGCTGATCCCTGCGCGGGGCGGGCTGCCCCCTGCGCGGGGCGGGCTGATCCAGATCGCCGGCGCCCGGCAGGATTGCGCCGGCGGGGCGTTTGCCGGGATTCGCGGCCGGGTTATGGTGAGGCAATGTCATCCGCACAAAGCGCCGTTGCCGCCGATGCGCCGGATCTGGCGACCAGCCGGCGCCTGCCGCTGCTGCTCGGATTCCTGATCGCGATCGGGCCGGTATCGGTCGACATGTATCTTCCCGCCTTCCCGACCATCGCGCGACAGTTCCACGACCCGGCCGGGCCGGGGCTGACGCTCGCGGCGTATTTCGCCGGGCTCGCCGCGGGGCAGATGACGCAGGGGCCGTTCTCGGACCGGGCCGGGCGGCGGTTGCCGATCCTGCTCGGGCTCGCGCTCTACACCCTCGCCTCGATCGGTTGCGCGCTGGCGTGGAACACGGCCTCGCTCTCGGCGTTCCGGCTGGTGGCCGCCTTCGGCGGTTCGGCCGCGGTGGTGGTGCCGCGGGCGATGGTGCGCGACATCGCCGACGGGCCGGCGGCGGCGCTGCTGTTCTCGCGGCTGATGCTGGTGATGGGCGTGGCGCCGATCATCGCCCCCATTCTCGGCAGCGCGGTGATCGCGTTCGGCTCGTGGCGGTGGATTTTCGCGCTGGCGACGCTCTACGGGATCGTCGCGATCGGGCTTGTGTGGTTCCGGCTGCCGGACACGCTGCCGCTCGCGCGGCGCAGCACGGTGGGGTTCCGCACCATCATCATCCGCTACGGGCAGATTTCCGCCGAGCGCGGCTTCCTGACCCATGCGCTGACCGGGACCTTCGCGATCGGCGCGCTGTTCGCCTATCTCGCCGGCACGCCGGCCGTGTTCATCGGCGAGTTCCACTGGGACCCGATTTCCTATGCGCTGCTGTTCGGGCTGAACGCGGCGATCTATATCGGGTTCAACCAGTGGAACCCGCATCTCGTGGCGCGGGCGGGGCTGCGGCCGGTGATTTCCGCCGCGGTCGCGGCGCTGGTGTGCGGCACGATCGTGCTGGTGGCGGCGGCGCTGCGCGGCGGCGGGCCGCTGCCGATCATCGCCGGCCTGTTCATCTGCCAGGCGAGCTACGGGCTCAGCCTGCCGAGCTCGCTGGTCGCCGCCCTCTCCCGGCACCAGGCGCATGCGGGCTCGGCCTCGGCCCTGCTCGGCACCTGGCAGTATCTCGGCGGGGCGATCACCGGCGCGCTGGTCGGCGCCTTCGCCGACGGCACCGCCCGGCCGATGGCCTTCGCCATGTTCGCCTGCGCGGTGCTCGCCGCACTCGCCGCCGCCTTCCGACCGCAACGCCTGACCTGACACGCCCCTGACGAGGACAACATGCCCAGCATCATCGGCATTCCCGCCTGCACCAAGTTCATCGGCAACCACCACCAGCACGCCACCCCGGCGCGCTACGGCGAGGCGGTGATCGCGGCCAGCGACGCGCTGCCGCTGCTGATCCCGCCGGAAGGCGAGAAGATGATCGCCGTGCTCGACCGGCTGGACGGCATCCTGTTCAACGGCAGCCCGAGCAACGTGATGCCGGCACGCTACGGCGTCGCCAATGACGAGACGCCGGACGCGCACGACGCCGACCGCGACGCGACGACGCTGCCGCTGATCCGCGCCGCCCTCGCCCGCGGGATGCCGGTCCTCGGCATCTGCCGCGGGTTGCAGGAGCTCAACGTCGCCCTCGGCGGCACGCTGCACCAGCAGGTCCATACCCTGCCGGGGCGGCTCGATCACCGCGCCGGCAACGGCACGAGGGCCGAGCAGATGGCGCTCAAGCACGAGGTGCGGCTGAGCGGCGCGCTGCGGCATATCTGCGGGGCGGAGACGATCATGGTGAATTCGCTGCACGGCCAGGCGATCGACCGGCTGGCGCCGGGGCTCGCGGTGGAGGCGGTGGCGCCGGACGGGACGATCGAGGCGGTGCGGGTCGAGGGGGCGGCGGGCTTCGCCATCGCCGTGCAGTGGCACCCGGAATGGGCGGTGATGGAGGCGCCGGACCGGCAGCGGCTGTTCGCCGCCTTCGGCGAGGCGTGCCGGACCTGGCGCGGCGGGCGGGCGGCGGCCTGACTTTTCGGGACGCAGCTTCTATATGGGGGGCTTACGCGGAAGGACCGAGGCCATGGATATCCAGACGATCGATTCGCAATACGACCAGTTGCAGGCCCAGGCGCAGCAGACCGCCGGCCAGCTGAAGGCGCTGGCGCAGAAGCTGCAGGCGGCGCGCGACGCCGGGAACCAGGACGCGCGGGAATGGCTGCTCGACCTGCGCGAGGTCGCGCTCGCGATCCAGGCGGAGCAGAATCAGGTCGGCGGGCTGCTCCAGGCGCTTCACAATTTCGTGGCCAACCAGCCGGCGGCGGTGCCCGCCGCCTCGGTGCCGCAGACGCAGCCGGCCGCCCAGCCAGCGTCCCAGCCCTGGGGGGCGCCGCAGCAGGCGCCGTATCCGCCGCCGCCGCCGCAATACCCGCAGCAGGGTTATCCGCAGCAGGGCTATCCGCCGGCCTATCCGCAGCAGCAGGGCGGCGGGCTGCTCGGCGGGTTCCTGAATTCGGGCTTCGGCCGGGCGATCGCGATGGGGGCCGGGTTCGGCCTCGGCGACGACCTGATCAACAGCATTTTCTGACCGGCCCGACATGAACTGGCTTTCCGAATTCGTCCGCCCGCGCATCCGCACCCTGCTGGGCCGCAAGGAGGCGCCGGACAATCTCTGGCATCAGTGCAGCGCCTGCCAGCAGATGATCTTTCACCGCGAACTCGAGAACAACCTGAAGGTCTGTCCGCATTGCGGGCACCACATGCGGGCGACGGCGGCCGAGCGGCTGGCCTGGACCTTCGATGGCGGCGCGTTCCAGAGGATCGACCTGCCCAAGGTGCCGGCCGATCCGCTGAAGTTCCATGACCGCAAGAAATATCCCGACCGCCTGGCCGACGCGCGCCGGAAGACCGGCATGGAGGACGCCGTGCTGGTGGCGCATGGCACGGTGGGCGGGCACCGGGCCGTGGTCGCGGCGATGGATTTCCGCTTCATGGGCGGCTCGATGGGCGCGGCGATGGGCGAGGCGCTGGTCACCGCCGCCCGGCTCGCGGTGCTGCAGAAGGCGGCGCTGATCGTCTTCACCGCCTCGGGCGGGGCGCGGATGCAGGAAGGGCCGGTGAGCCTGATGCAGATGCCGCGCACCACCATCGCCGTGCAGATGGTCCGCGAGGCGGGGCTGCCCTATATCGTCGTGCTGACCGACCCGACCACCGGCGGGGTGACCGCCTCGTTCGCGATGCTGGGCGATATCCAGATCGCCGAGCCGAACGCGCTGATCGGCTTCGCCGGGGCGCGGGTGATCGAGGAGACGATCCGCGAGAAGCTGCCAGAAGGCTTCCAGCGCGCCGAATACCTGCTCGAACACGGCATGGTCGACATGGTGCTCGCGCGCGGCGAGCTGGCGGCGACACTCGGGCGGCTGCTCGGCCTGCTGAAGGTGGGGCGGCCGGACGCAGAGGCGGCGTGAGCGGGGCGGCGCCGGCCCCGGCACCGGCACCGAGCCGGATCGACGCGCGGATCGAGCGGCTGCACGCGCTCTATCCGCGGCTGATCGACCTGCGGCTGGAACGGCTGGAGCGGCTGCTCGAAGCCCTCGGCCATCCGGAGCGGCGGCTGCCGCCGACCATTCATGTCGCCGGGACCAACGGCAAGGGCAGCGTCTGCGCCTTCCTGCGCGGCATGGCCGAGGCGGCGGGGCTGCGGGCGCATGTCTATACCTCGCCGCATCTCGTGCGGTTCAACGAGCGCATCCGGCTTGCCGGCGCGCTGGTGAGCGACGACGAGCTGGACGCAGCACTCGACGAGGTCGAGCGGGTGAACGACGCCGCGCCGATCACCGTGTTCGAGGCGATCACCGCCGCCGCCTTCGTGCTGTTCGCGGCACGGCCGGCGGAGATCGCGATCATCGAGGTGGGGCTCGGCGGCACCTTCGATGCGACCAACGTGATCCCGCCGCCCGCCGCCGCCGCGATCACCGCGATCTCGCTCGATCACCGCGAGTTCCTCGGCGAGACGGAAACCGTGATCGCCGCCGAGAAGGCCGGGATCATGAAGCCGGGCAGCCGGGCCGTGACCGGGTTCCAGACGCCGGACGTGCTGGCCGTGCTGGAGTCGCGGGCGAAGGCGGCCGGGGTGCCGCTCGCCGCGCGCGGGCGGCAGTGGCGGATCATGAAGCAGGGCGAGGGCGCGGTGTATGAGGACGAGGAGGGGCGGCTGGAGCTGCCCCGCCCCGCCCTGCCCGGCGCGCACCAGTTCGACAATGCCGGCATCGCCATCGCCGCCCTGCGCGCCGGCGGGTTCGGGCTCGACCAGGCCGCCTTCGCGCGCGGCATGGCGGCGGCGGAATGGCCGGCGCGGTTGCAGCGCCTTGGGCCGCCCTTGGCCTCGTTGCTGCCGGCGGGGTCGGAACTCTGGCTCGACGGCGCGCACAATCCGGGCGGGGCGCAGGCGCTGGCCGAGGTTCTGGCCGGCTGGGAGGGGCCGACGCATCTCGTCGTCGGGATGAAGCAGGCCAAGGACGTGGCGGAGTTTCTGCGCATCCTGCTGCCGCAGGCGGCATCGGTGCAGGCGGTGGTCGAGCCGGGGCAGCATCTGGCCCTGCCCGTCGAGGCGATCATCGAGGCGTCGGGCGGGATTGCGACGGCGGGGCCGGATGTGGAGGCCGCGCTGCGGCGCCTCGCCGCGGACGGGACGCCGAAGCGGGTGCTGGTCTGCGGCTCGCTCTATCTCGCCGGGGTGATCCTGGCACGGCAGGAAGCGGCGCCGGCGCAGGGCTGATCCCCCTCGCCTTCCGGCCTGCCCGGCTTGCCTGAACCGCGCGATCCACCCGATACTCGCGCGGAGCAAAAAGGGAGACCGGAATGTCCGCCACGATGAAAGCCTGGGCCGTTGTCGAGAACGGGGCGCCGCTGAAGGAAATCGACCTGCCGATGCCGGAGCCGACGGGGCGGGAGATCTTGCTGGAGGTGACGCATTGCGGCGTCTGCCATTCCGACCTGCATCTCTGGGACGGGTATTACGATCTCGGCAGCGCCGGGCGCTACGAGATCGTGCAGCGCGGGATCACGCTGCCGCTGGCGCTCGGCCACGAGATCGTCGGCCGGGTGGTGAAGCTCGGGCCGGAGGCGAGCGGGGTGAAGGTGGGGGATGTGCGGATCGTGTATCCCTGGGTCGGCTGCGGCGAATGCGCGCGGTGCAAGGCGGGCGAGGACAATCTCTGCGCGAAGCAGCGCTCGCTCGGCATCTACCAGCATGGCGGCTACGCGACCCATGTGATCGCGGCGCATGCGGGGCACCTCGTCGACCCCGGCGATCTCGATCCGGCGCTGGCGGCGACCTATGCGTGTTCGGGCATCACCGTCTATGCCGCGATCCGCAAGGTGATGCCGCTGCCGGCGGACACGCCGGTGGTGCTGATCGGCGCGGGGGGGCTCGGGCTTTCGGCGATCGCGGTGCTGCGCGCGCTCGGGCACAAGGCGATCGTCAGCGTCGATACCAGTGCGAGGAAGCGCGAGGCGGCGCTGGCGGCGGGGGCCACCGCGGTGGTGGATGGCAACGACCCGGCGCTGCACAAGGCGATCATCGCGGCGTGCGGCGGGCAGCCGGAGGCGATCATCGACCTCGTCAACGGCTCGGGCACGGCGAAGGCGGCGCATGCGGCGCTGGCCAAGGGCGGCAAGCTGATCATGGTCGGGCTGTTCGGCGGCGAGCTGAACATCCCCCTGCCCTTCATGCCGATGCGGGCGCTGACGTTGCAGGGCAGTTTCGTCGGCACGCCGGGCGATCTGCGCGAGCTGGTGGATCTCGCCCAGGGCGGGGCGCTGCCGAAGCTGCAGATCGAGACCGTGCCGCAGCGCGAGGCGGACGCGGCGATCCATCGGCTCAAGGCCGGGGATGTGACCGGGCGGCTGGTGCTGGTGGCCGACGGCGCGTGATCGACAAGCTCGAATACCTGCTCGCGCTGGCGCGGGAGGAGCATTTCGGCCGCGGCGCCGAAAGCTGCGGCGTGACCCAGCCCACCTTCTCGGCGGGCATCCGCTCGCTCGAGGAGGCGCTGGGGATGCCGCTGGTCGAGCGTTCGTCGCGGTTCCAGGGGTTCACTCCGGAAGGCGAGCGGGTGCTCGAATGGGCGCGGCGGATCGTCGGCGACATGCATGCCATGCGCGCCGATATCCGCGCCCTCAAGCGCGGGCTCAACGGGCTGCTGCGGATCGCCGCAATTCCGACCGCGCTCGCCACCATCACGGAACTGACCACGCCGTATCGCCGGCAGCACGAGGCGGTGCGGTTCTCGATCCAGTCCTGCACGTCGAACGAGGTGCTGCGACGGCTCGACAATTTCGAGGTCGATGCGGGGGTGACCTATATCGACAACGAGCCGATCGGGAAGAACCGGGTGGTGCCGCTCTATGACGAGCGCTACCGGCTGCTGACCGCGGCGGACGCGCCGCTCGGCCGGCGCGAGCAGGTGAGCTGGGCGGAGGTCGGCCAGATTCCGCTCTGCCTGCTGACGCCGGACATGCAGAACCGGCGGATCCTCGACCGGCTGCTGCGCAATGCCGGGACCGAGCTGCGGCCGACGCTGGAGAGCAACTCGATCGTCGTGCTGGTCAGCCATGTGCAGACCGGGCGCTGGGCCTGCGTGCTGCCGGAGAAGCTGGCGCAGATCTTCGGGCTGACGCCTAGGCTGCGGGCGATTCCGATCGTGGAGCCGGAGGAGGTTCACGCGGTCGGGCTGGTGCTGCCGAACCGCGAGCCCGTGTCGCCGCTGGTGGCGGCGCTGGTGAACGTCGCGGAAGGACTGGCGCGGGGTCAAGCCACCCTTGCTTGATAGACGCGCTCTATCAAACAATCCGGGTTTTGGCTTGTTTGCGGGAAGATCATGTGGATAATGCACACGAAAGATTAACCTGCCCGATTTAAGCAGGAGGTTCGGTCATCCCGGCCGAGCGAGGAAACAGGACTGTCGGAATGGACCCAAAGCCCGCTGAATGGAATGACGAGGCCGCCCGCGCCGTGATCCGGGATTACCTGGGCGAGGAAGGGCCGCTGCTGCCGATCCTTCACGCGCTGCAGGAGAATTTCGGCTTCATCCCGCGCGAGGCCGAGCCGCTGATCGCCGACATGCTCAACATCACCCGCGCCGAGGTGCATGGCGTGATCAGCTTCTACCACGATTTCCGCCGCGCGCCGGCGGGCCGCCACGTGCTGAAGCTGTGCCGGGCGGAGGCCTGCCAGTCGATGGGGTCGGAGGCGAATGCGCGCCGCCTGCTGGACGCGCTCGGGCTCGACTGGGGCGGCACCACGCCGGACGGGCGGATCACCGTCGAGGCGGTGTATTGCCTTGGCCTGTGCGCCACGGCGCCGAGCGCGCTGTTCGACGACGAGCCGGTGGGACGGGCGGATGCCGCCACCCTTGAAGCCCTGGTCGCGGAGGCCGCGTGATGAAGATTTTCGTGCCGCAGGACATGGCCGCCGTGGCGGTCGGGGCGAACCGGGTGGCCGCGGCGATCGAGGCCGAGGCGCGGGCGCGCAACATTCCGGTGACGATCGTGCGCAACGGTTCGCGCGGGCTGTTCTGGCTGGAGCCGCTGGTCGAGGTCGCCACCGCGTCGGGGCGGATCGGCTACCGGAACATCGGGGACGCCGACGTGGCGGGGCTGTTCGAGGCCCGCTTCTTCGACGGCGCGCCGCATGAAAAATGCGTCGGCCATGTTGAGGAGATTCCCTTCCTCGCGAGGCAGACGCGCTTCACCTTCGGCCGCGCCGGGATCATCGATCCGCTCTCGCTCGAGGATTACCGCCATCACGGCGGTTACAAGGGGCTGGAGGCGGCGCTCTCGATCGGGCCGGCGGCGACCGTCGCCGCGGTGAAGGAGAGCGGGCTGCGCGGGCGCGGCGGCGCGGGGTTCCCGACCGGGATCAAGTGGGAGACCGTGGCGCGCGCGCCGGCGGACCGCAAATATGTCGTCTGCAACGCCGACGAGGGCGATTCCGGCACCTTCGCCGACCGGCTGATCATGGAAGCCGATCCGTTCATGCTGATCGAGGGCATGACGATCGCCGGCGTCGCGGTCGGCGCGACTAAGGGCTATGTCTATATCCGCTCGGAATATCCGCTGGCGATCCGGATGATGCGCCGGGCGATCGAGATCGCGGAGCGCGCCGGCTATCTCGGCAAGGGGATCAACGGCAGCGCGCATGATTTCGACCTCGAGGTGCGGGTCGGCGCCGGGGCCTATGTGTGCGGCGAGGAGACCTCGCTGCTGGAGAGCCTGGAGGGCAAGCGCGGGCAGGTGCGGCCGAAGCCGCCGCTGCCGGCGATCGAGGGGCTGTTCGGCCGGCCAACCATCATCAACAACACGATCAGCCTGGCGAGCGTGCCGTTCATCCTGGCCGAGGGGGCGAAGCGCTATGCCGAGATGGGCTATGGCCGCTCGCGCGGGACGATGCCGGTGCAGCTCGCCGGCAACGTGAAGCATGGCGGGCTGTTCGAATGCGCCTTCGGCGTGACGCTGGGCGAGCTGGTGAACGACATTGGCGGCGGCACCGCCTCGGGCCGGCCGGTGAAGGCGGTGCAGGCGGGCGGGCCGCTCGGCGCCTATTTCCCGGTCTCGATGTTCGACACGCCCTATGATTACGAGGCCTTCGCCAAGCGCGACGGGCTGATCGGCCATGGCGGGCTTGTGGTTTTCGACGACACTGCCGACATGGCCCAGATGGCCCGGTTCGCGATGGAGTTCTGCGCGCTCGAATCCTGCGGCAAGTGCACGCCCTGCCGCATCGGCTCGACGCGCGGGGTGGAGACGTTCGACCGCATCCGCGCCGGGATCGAGCCGGAGACGAATCTCGCCCTCGTGCGGGACCTCTGCGAGACGATGAAGTTCGGCTCGCTCTGCGCGCTGGGCGGCTTCACGCCGTATCCGGTGCTGTCCGCCATCAACCATTTCCCGGAAGAGTTTCGCGCGCCGAAACTCCCCGCCGCGGCTGAGTGAAGGAGAACCGCCATGGGTCTCGTCCATGAAATCGACTACGGCACCAAGGCTAGCAACGCCGCGGCGCTCGTTACCCTGACGATCGACGGGGTGAAGGTCAGCGTGCCGGAAGGCACGTCGGTCATGCGGGCGGCGATGGAGATCGGCACGCAGATCCCCAAGCTCTGCGCCACCGACATGCTGGACAGTTTCGGCTCGTGCCGGCTCTGCCTCGTGGAAATCGAGGGGCGCGCGGGCACGCCGGCCTCCTGCACCACGCCGGTGGCGGAGGGCATGGTGGTCCATACCCAGAACGAGCGGCTCGGCAAGCTGCGCCGCGGGGTGATGGAGCTCTATATCTCCGACCATCCGCTGGACTGCCTGACCTGCTCGGCCAACGGCAATTGCGAGTTGCAGGACATGGCCGGCGCGGTCGGGCTGCGGGAGGTGCGGTATGGCTATGAGGGCGAGAACCATCTCGACTCGGCCAAGGACGTCTCCAACCCGTATTTCCAGTTCGACCCGGCCAAGTGCATCGTCTGCTCGCGCTGCGTGCGGGCCTGCGAGGAGGTGCAGGGCACCTTCGCGCTGACCATCGCCGGGCGCGGTTTCGACTCCAAGGTGTCGCCGGGGATGGAGGAGAGCTTCTTCGAGTCCGAGTGCGTGTCCTGCGGCGCCTGCGTGCAGGCCTGCCCGACCGCGACGCTGATGGAGAAATCCGTCGTCGAGATCGGCCAGCCGGAGCATTCGGTGGTGACGACCTGCGCCTATTGCGGCGTGGGCTGCTCGTTCAAGGCGGAGATGCGCGGCGAGGAACTCGTGCGCATGGTGCCCTACAAGGATGGCAAGGCGAATCATGGCCATTCCTGCGTGAAGGGGCGCTTCGCCTGGGGCTATGCGACGCATCAGGACCGGATCACGAGGCCGATGATCCGGGCGAAGATCTCCGATCCGTGGCGGGAAGTGTCGTGGGACGAGGCGATCAGCCACGTGGCGTCGGAATTCAGGCGCATCCAGGCGACTTATGGCAAGGGCTCGATCGGCGGCATCACCTCGTCGCGCTGCACCAACGAGGAGACCTTCCTGGTGCAGAAGCTGGTCCGCGCCGCCTTCGGCAACAACAATGTCGATACCTGCGCGCGGGTGTGCCACTCGCCGACCGGCTATGGCCTGTCGCAGACCTTCGGCACCTCGGCGGGGACGCAGGATTTCGACAGCGTCGAGCAGGCCGACGTGATCCTGCTGATCGGCGCCAACCCGACCGACGGCCACCCGGTGTTCGGCTCGCGGATGAAGAAGCGGCTGCGCGAGGGGGCGAAGCTGATCGTGATTGACCCGCGGCGGATCGACCTCGTCCGCACCCCGCATGTCGAGGCGGCGTATCACCTGCCGCTGCGGCCGGGCACCAATGTCGCGATGCTGACCGCCCTCGCCCATGTGATCGTCACCGAGAACCTCTATGACGAGGCCTTCGTGCGCGAGCGCTGCGACCTCGACGCGTTCACGCTGTGGGCGGAATTCGCCGCGGCGGAGCGGAACAGCCCCGAGGCGCTGGCGGCGACCACGGGCGTCGATCCGCAGCTCGTGCGCGCGGCGGCACGGCTCTACGCCAAGGGCGGGAATGCCGCGATCTATTACGGGCTGGGCGTGACCGAACACAGCCAGGGCACGACGGCGGTGATGGCGCTCGCCAATCTCGCGATGGCGACCGGCAATATCGGGCGCGTCGGCGTCGGCGTGAACCCGCTGCGCGGGCAGAACAACGTGCAGGGCAGCTGCGACATGGGCAGCTTCCCGCACGAGTTTAGCGGCTACCGCCATGTCTCGACCCCGGAGGTCCGGCAGGCCTTCGAGGTGGATTGGGGCGTTTCGCTCGATGCCGAGCCGGGGCTGCGGATTCCGAACATGCTCGACGCCGCGGTGGATGGCACGTTCAAGGGGCTTTACATCCAGGGCGAGGACATCGCGCAGTCCGACCCGGACATCAAGCATGTCACCGCCGGGCTCGCGGCGATGGAATGCGTCGTCGTGCAGGATCTGTTCCTGAACGAGACGGCGCAGTTCGCCCATGTGTTCCTGCCGGGCTCGACCTTCCTGGAGAAGAACGGCACCTTCACCAATGCCGAGCGGCGCATCCAGCTCGTGCGCAAGGTGATGACGCCGAAGAACGGCTACGAGGACTGGGAGGTGACCCAGCTGATCGCCAAGGCGCTGGGCTACGACATGAACTACGCGCATCCGTCGGAGATCATGGACGAGATCGCGCGGCTGACGCCGAGCTTCGCGGGCGTGTCGTTCGACCTGCTGGAACGGCAGGGCTCGGTGCAGTGGCCGTGCAACGAGAAGGCGCCGGAGGGGACGCCGGTGATGCATGTGGGCGGCTTCGTCCGCGGCCAGGGGCGGTTCTTCGTGACCGAATACGTGGCGACCGACGAGAAGACCGGTCCGCGCTTCCCGCTGCTGCTGACCACAGGGCGCATCCTGTCGCAATACAATGTCGGCGCGCAGACGCGGCGCACGGCGAACACCGCCTGGCACGAGGAGGACCTGCTGGAGATCCATCCGCACGATGCCGAGCAGCGCGGGATCAATGACGGGGCGTGGGTCAAGGTGGCCAGCCGGGCGGGAGAGACCTCGCTCCGGGCGAAGGTGACCGACCGGGTCGCGCCGGGGGTGGTCTACACCACCTTCCACCACCCGATGACGCTCGCGAACATCGTCACCACCGACTATTCGGACTGGGCCACGAACTGCCCCGAATACAAGGTGACGGCGGTGCAGGTCTCGCCGTCGAACGGGCCGACCGAGTCGCAGCAGACCTATGCGGATCTCGGTCGCAGGACCCGGCAGATCGAGGCCACGCCGGCCGAATGACCAGGCTGTTCGAACCGGTCGTCCGCGTGGCGACGACCGCGTTCCACCACGGCGAGGTCAGCGCGGGATCGCGGCAGGTTCCGGAAGAAACCGCCATCGCGCTGAGCTACAACCGGGTTGGCTACGCGGTCATGATGGCGACGCCGCGCGATCTGCGGGATTTCGCGACGGGGTTCAGCCTGTCGGAAGGCATCGTCGACCGGGCGGCCGATCTGCTCGACTGCGAACTCGTGACCGTCGATCAGGGGATCGAGTGCCGGATGCGCGTCGGCACCGATGTCGCCGATCGCCTGGCGCGACGGCGGCGGCACATGGCCGGGGCGCTCGGCTGCGGCCTGTGCGGGCTGGAAAGCCTCGCCGAGGCGACGCGGGCGATTCCGCGGGTCGGCTCGGGGCTGACGATCTCGGCCGAGGCGGTGATGCGCGGGATGCGGGCGATGGCGATGCAGCAGGAGCTGAACCGCCAGACCCGTGCCATTCACGCCGCCGGATTTCTCGACCCGGCGGACGGTTCGGTGCTGGTGCGCGAGGATGTCGGCCGGCACAACGCGCTCGACAAGGTGATCGGCGCGCTGGCCGGCGCCGGCCGGTCCGCGGGCAGTGGCGTCGTGCTCATGACCAGCCGGGTCTCGATCGAACTGATCCAGAAATGCGCGGTCGCCGGCGCGCCGGTGATCGTCGCCGTGTCGGTGCCGAGCGCGCACGCGATCCGCGCCGCCGACGAGGCCGGGATCACGCTCGTCGCCGTCGCGCGCGAGGACGGATTTGAAGTCTTTACCCACCAGACACGCATCTGTTTCGGAGCCTCCAGACATGTCGCCTGAAGACCAGGACCGCAAGCTCGTCTACATGGCGAACCAGATCGCCACC
The DNA here is from genome assembly GCF_000219295.1 of Acidiphilium sp. PM. Taxonomy (NCBI): domain Bacteria; kingdom Pseudomonadati; phylum Pseudomonadota; class Alphaproteobacteria; order Acetobacterales; family Acidocellaceae; genus Acidiphilium; species Acidiphilium sp. PM. Next base: position 17,021 of record NZ_AFPR01000162.1, on the reverse strand, counting down.
TTCTTCAACACCACGGCGGACGGCGAGGCCGTGGCCGGGATCGAGAACCATATCCGCAAGTTCTGGGACCCGCGCATGCGGGCGAAGATCATCGCCTTCCGCGCCCGCGGCGGCGAAGGGCTGACGGAAAACGCCGCCGCCGCGGTGGACCGGCTCGCCAGCGAAGCCGCCTGAACCTGTCTCAATCCTTGCATCGGTGCCTCGCGCGGCGGGCTTAGTAAATCATTTTTTTGATACGACAAGCACTCCGCCGAATTCGGCGGCGGAGCCGCTAGTGTTGATCCCACGAAATACAAGACGAAGCCGGAAGCGTTATTGAAAGGCAGACAGATTTTGACTTTTGATCACTAAATCGTGTTGACCTGAGATTACAGCTCGGTTATCTCGCTCCGGTCCAAGCACATGGAGCGAAAAAATGGATTGGTTGAAACCGTCTGCCCTGGCGGCGGCGATGATGGAGGCGGGCGCCGCCAAGGGGAACCTGCCGGCCAGGACCATTCTCGTCACCGGCATTCTCTCCGGCCTGTTTCTCGGCTTCACGACGACGCTGTTCGTCTCCGCCCTGGTCGCCACCGGCAATCTGGTGGTCAGCGCGATGTTCTTCCCGGTCGGCTTCATCCTGCTGGTTCTGCTCGGCCTCGAACTGTTCACCGGCAATGCGGCGCTGCTGCCCTATGCCGGCATGGCCGGGCGCCTGAGCTTCGGCAGCATCGTGAGCGGGCTGGTGCTCGTCTATGTCGGCAACCTGATCGGCAGCCTGCTCTATGCCGCACTTTTCGCCGCGATCGATACCAAGTTCTTCACCGCGGCGGCCGATCCGATCGGCGCGAAGATTGCCGCGATCGCCGCCCTCAAGACGATCCCGTACATGAAGGCCGGCGCCGCCGGCTGGATGACCGCCTTTTCCAAGGGCGTCGTCTGCAACTGGATGGTCAGCCTCGGCGCGGTGATGGCGCTGGTCTCGCGCTCGGTCATCGGCAAGATCTTCGCGATGTACATGCCGATCATGGCCTTCGTCGCGCAGGGGTTCGAGCACTGCGTGGTGAACATGTTCGTCATTCCCTGCGGCATCATGCTCGGCGCGAAGGTGTCGGTCTCGCAGTGGTGGATCTGGAACGAAATCCCGGTGACGCTCGGCAACATCGTCGGCGCCGTGGTGATCACCGCGTTCGGTCTCTATGTCGCGCATGGCGCGACGGCGGCGCCGGAACCGGTGCTGTCGCCGGCGCCGGCGGAGTAAGACGTTCCGCCTGACCGATGGGAAGGGCCGTGCCGGCGGGCGCGGCCCTTTTCGGTTCAGAGGATCGTGCCCTCGAAAGGCGGCAGGTAATCGGGCGCCTCGAACTCGACGACCCAGAGATCGGGGTCGAAGCGGAGTTGCTTCTCGACATAGGCATCGGCCCGCGCATCGTCGACCGGGTCGGGGCCGGTGGCGCGCAGCCAGGCGGGGCGGCCGAGGGCATCGCGCGTCTGGCTCAATATCACCACCCCCATCCGGCCGCGCAGCAGCACCAGCACGCCGCCGGCATCCTCGTCGCCCCGGTGCAGCAGCATGCCGGGCCGGCCATCGGCGGCGCCGAGCCGCAGCGCCATCTGCACCCAGATGCCGGCCTTGACGCGGGGTTCGCTCACCGGGCTTGACCTATCGACGACCGCACCGAACTCTGTTGATAATGACTAACGAAAACCGACGGGGATAAGCTCATGGACTGGTTTCGCTCCTTGCCTCGACTGCTTGCCGCGCTGCTCTGCATATCACCGGCGCTGGCCCATGCCGCATCGCCGCCGAAGCTGCAAAAGGTCACGTTCGGTCTCGACTGGGTGGCCGAGGCCGAATATGGCGGCTTCTATCAGGCGGTGGCGGACGGCATCTACCGCAAATATGGCCTCGACGTGACGATCCGCGAGGGCGGGCCGCAGGTGAACAACGCGCAGCTGCTGCTCGCCGGGCGGCTCGATTTCGATATCACCTCGAACAGCTTCCTCGCCTTCAATTTCGTGCAGCAGAAGATTCCCTTCGTCGCGGTCGCCGCGTTCTTCCAGAAGGATATCGACGTGCTGATCGCCCATCGCGGCGCCGGCGAGGACAGTTTCGCCGCGCTGAAGGGCAAGCCGATCGCGATTTCGGCGGATACGCGGGCGGGCTGGTGGCTCTTCCTGAAGAAGAAATACGGCTACAGCGATAGCCAGATCCGCCCCTACGATTTCAGCCTCGCCCCGTTCTTCACCAGCAAGGACCTGGTGGTGCAGGGATTTCTGACCTCGGAGCCGTTCCTCGTGAAGCAGAAGACCGGGCATTTCCCGGTGGTGCTGCGGCTCGACCAGGCGGGGTTCGACGGGTATGGCGAGCTGATCGCGACCTCGCGCAAGCTGGCGAAGACCGACCCTTCGGTGGTGCGCCGCTTCATCGAGGCGTCGGCCGAGGGGTGGAAATCCTATCTCGACGGCAATCCGGCGCCGGCCTTCGCGCTGATCCGCAAGGCCAACCCGGACATGACGCCGGCGCTGCTGAAATTCGGCTATGACCAGCTCAAGGCGCATCAGGTGGTGGAGGATGCCACCACGGCGAAGATCGGGATCGGCGGGATGACCGATGCGCGGTGGAAGGGCTTCTACGAGCAGATGCGCGCGGCCGGCCTGTATCCGGCGCATTTCGACTATCGCAAGGCCTATACGTTGCGGTTCCTGCCGAAGGGGAAAGCGGCCGCGCGCTGAGATGGTGCGGCTGGAACAGGTGACGCGGCGGTTCGGGGCGGGGACGGTCGCGCTCGCCGGGATCGACGCGGCGATCGGGCGGGGCGAGTTCGTCGCCCTGCTCGGCCCCTCGGGCTGCGGCAAGTCGACGCTGCTGCGGCTGCTCGCCGGGCTCGATGCGCCGGATGCGGGGCGGCTGGTCTGGGAGAGTGGCACGGCACCCGGCGCGGGCGAGATCGGCTTCGTGTTCCAGGACGCTACGCTGCTGCCCTGGGCGAGCGCGGCGCGGAACGTGCACCTGCCGCTCCGCCTCGCCGGGCGGCGCTTCGAGGACGGCGCGGCGTCGGTGCGTGAGCTGCTGGCGCGGCTCGGGCTTGCGGGGTTCGAGGAGGCGAAGCCGGCGGCGCTGTCGGGCGGGATGCGGATGCGTGTCGCGATCGCGCGGGCGCTGGTGTCGCGGCCGCGCCTGCTGCTGATGGACGAGCCCTTCGCCGCGCTGGACGAGTTTACCCGCAACCGCTTGCAGGACGATTTGCTGGCACTGTGGCGGGAGACGGGCAGCACGATCGTGTTCGTGACCCATTCGATCTACGAGGCGGCGTATCTCGCCTCGCGCATCGTGGTGATGACGCCGCGACCGGGGCGGATTGCCGCGGAGATTGCCAGCCCGCTCGCCGAGGGCGGGGACCGGCGGACGGACCCGGCCTATGCCGCGCTGGTGCGCGAGGTGACGGAGACGCTGCGCGCGGTGATGCCGGCATGAGCCGCGCCGAGCGATGGGCGCCGGTGGTCTTCGGCCTCGCGGCGCTGGGGCTGTGGCAGGGGCTGGTGATCGGCTTGCGGGTGCCGCCCTATGTGCTGCCGGGGCCGGCGGCGATCGTCGCGGCGTTCTGGGCGGACCGGGCGTCGCTGCTGCTCTCGCTGGTCTCGACCCTCGCCGTGACGGGGGCGGCGCTGCTGGCGGCGGCGCTGCTCGGCATGGCGCTGGCGCTGGCGATGGCGGCGAGCCGGCTGGCGCGGGCGGCGATCCAGCCCTGGGCGGTGGTGTTGCAGGTGACGCCGGTGGTCGCCATCGCGCCGCTGATCATCATCTGGGTGCATCAGCAATTCGCCGCCATGGTGGTGTGCGCCACCATCGTCGCGTTCTTCCCGGTGCTGTCGAACACCGCGGCGGGGCTGGCGGCGACGCCGCCGGAGCTCGCCGACCTGTTCCGGCTGAACGGGGCGAGCCGATGGCAGACGCTGGCGCTGCTGCGGCTGCCTTCCGCCCTGCCCTTCTTTCTCGCCGGGCTGCGGATTGCCGGCACGCTGGCGCTGGTGGGCGCGGTGGTGGCGGAGTTCGTCGCGAGTTCGGGCGGGTTTGCCGGCGGGCTGGCCGGGCGAATCCTGGAGTCGGGCTACCGGCTGGAGATTCCGCGCATGTTCGCCGCGCTGATGTTGCTGGCCGTCACCGGGATCGGGATCTATGCCGCGCTCGGCGCCTTCGAGCGGCGGATGCTGCGCCGCTTCGGCGCCGGAGGCTGAGATGCACGCGCGGGGCGCTTGATACGGATCGCGGGTTCTGGCACAGGCGCGCGCATGACCCGCAAGATGACCGACGCCCAGACCGACTACGAACGCAAGCGCGCCGCCAAGGCCAATATGAGCCTTGAGGACTGGCTGAAGACCAAGGAACGCCGGGCCGCCGAGGCGGCCTCGGCCACGGCACCGCGGCCGGAGAAAAAGCCCGGCCTGCTCAGGCGGCTGATCGACCGGGCGCACAAGCCCATCTGACGTCGGCCCCGGCGCGGGGCCGATCTGACGCCGCCTGCGGCCTCGGTTACTCGACGGCGTCGATATCCGGCGCCATCGGGTTCTTCATGCCGACGATGTGATAGCCGCAATCGACGTGGTGGATCTCGCCGGTGACGCCGCGCGAGAGATCCGACAGCAGATAGAGCCCGGAGGCGCCGACTTCCTCGAGCGCCACGTTGCGCTCGAGCGGCGCGTTGAGCTGGTTCCATTTCAGGATGTAGCTGAAATCGCCGATGCCGGAGGCGGCGAGCGTCTTGATCGGGCCGGCGGACAGGCCGTTCACCCGGATCGCGTCGCGCCCGAGATCGGCGGCGAGGTAGCGCACCGAGGATTCGAGCGCGGCCTTGGCCACACCCATCACGTTGTAGTGGGGGGTGACGCGCTCGGCGCCGAGATAGGTGAGCGTGACCATCGCTCCGCCCCGCTTCATCAGCGCCGAGGCGCGCTGCGCGGCCGCGGTGAAGGAGAAGCAGGAAATGTCCATCGCCTGGAGGAAGGCGGCGCGCGGCGTATCGGCATAGCGGCCGCGCAGGAACTGCTTGTCGGCGAAGCCGATGGCGTGGACGAGGAAGTCGATCTCGCCCCAGCGGTCGGCGACGGCGGCGAAGGCATCGTCGAGCGCCGCATCGTCGGTGACGTCGCAGGGGATGACGAGATCGGACTGCACGCTTTCGGCCAGCGGGCGGATGCGCTTCTCCAGCGCGTCGCCCTGATAGGTGAAGGCGAGTTCGCCGCCCTGCGCGGCCACCGCCTGGGCGATGGCCCAGGCGATCGAGCGGTTGTTCGCAACCCCCATGATGACGCCCCGCTTGCCACGCATCAGCGTGCCGGTCAGCGGGTAGGTCTGTGCGGATTCCTGCATGTCGGGGGCTCCAGTCTGTCGTGTCTCGGCCGGCCGTGCCGGGGTGGTGGCGTGCGGCGGCTTGGACTATCAAATATTGCGACACGGAAGAGAGAGCAACCGATGATCGATATCAGTGCCGATCCGTTCCAGCTTTTCGCCGCCTGGATGCAGGACGCCGAGGCGGCGGAACCGAACGATCCCAATGCGATGACGCTGGCGACGGCGACGCCGGACGGCCGGCCTTCGGCGCGGATCGTGCTGCTGAAATCGTGGGATGAGGCCGGATTTGTTTTTTATACAAACCTGGAGAGCCGGAAATCGCTCGAGATCCGCGCGAATCCGGATGTGTCGCTGCTGTTCCACTGGAAGTCGCTGCGCCGGCAGATCCGCATCGAGGGGCGGTGCCGCGCGGTTTCGGACGACGAGGCGGATGCCTATTTCGACAGCCGGCCGCGGATTTCGCGGCTCGGGGCCTGGGCCTCGGACCAGTCGCGCCCGCTCGGCGAGCGGGCCGAACTCGAACGGCGGCTCGCGGAGGTGACCGCGCGGTATGGCGACGGGCCGATCCCGCGCCCGCCGCACTGGTCCGGCTGGCATGTGATGCCCGATTCGATCGAGTTCTGGCAGGACCGGGACTTCCGCCTGCACGACCGCGCGGTGTTCACCCGCACCGGCGACGCCTGGTCGGCGACGAGACTGTTCCCGTGACGGGCGACCTGCTCATCCGCAACGCGGCGCTGCCGGATGGGCGGCGGGGGGTCGACATCCTGATCCGCGGCGGCGTGATCGAGACGGTCGGCCCCGGTCTTCCAGAGGCGGCCGCGCCGGCGGTGATCGACGCGGCGGGGGATCTGGTCGCGCCACCCTTCGTCGATTCGCATCTGCACCTCGATTCGACGCTCTCGCTCGGGCTGCCGCGGCTGAACCGCAGCGGCACGCTGCTGGAGGGCATCGCCCTCTGGGGCGAGCTCAAGCCGGACCTGACCGTGGAGGCCATCCATGCGCGGGCGAAGCGGCTCTGCACCTGGTCGATCGCGCAGGGGATCGGGGCGATCCGCTCGCATGTCGATATCTGCGACGACCGGCTGCTCGCGGTGGAGGCGCTGACAGCGCTGCGGGCGGAGATGGCGCCGTGGATCACCATCCAGCTCGTCGCCTTTCCGCAGGATGGCTGGCTGCGCTATCCGCGTTCGGCCGAAAACCTGCGCCGCGCGATGGCGATGGGGATCGACGTGATCGGCGGGATTCCGCATTTCGAGCGGACCATGGCGGACGGAGCGGAGAGCGTGCGCCAGCTGATGGCCATCGCCGCCGAGGCCGGGATGATGGTCGACATGCATTGCGACGAGAGCGACGATCCGCTCTCGCGCCATATCGAGACGCTGGCGGCGGAGACCGTGCGGCACGGGATGCAGGGGCGCGTTGCCGGGTCGCATCTCACCTCGATGCACTCGATGGATAATTATTACGCGAGCAAGCTGATTCCGCTGATCGCCGAGGCCGGGGTTTCCGCGATCACCAATCCGCTGATCAATATCACGTTGCAGGGGCGGCACGACACCTATCCGAAGCGGCGGGGCATGACGCGGGTGCCGGAGCTGATGGCGGCCGGGGTGAATGTCGCCTTCGGGCATGATTGCGTGATGGACCCGTGGTATCCGCTCGGCACGCACGACATGCTGGAGGTGGCATCGATGGGACTTCACGTCGCGCAGATGACCGGCGTGGACGCGATGCGTTCCTGTTTCGATGCCGTTACGGTAAACGCGGCGCGGGCGGTGGGGCTGGAGGGTTACGGCATCGCCCCCGGATGCCGGGGCGATCTGGTGCTGCTCGATGCCGGCGATCCGATCGAGGCGATCCGCACTCGCGCCGCGCGGCGCGCGGTGATTCGCGGCGGGATCGCGATCGCCGAATCGCCGGCGCGCGTCAGCCGGCTTCGCCTCGGCGACGAGGCGATGGAGGTTCGCTTCCGCGCGGCGGTGTGAGGCGCGGCGGCGTCAGGCAAGGGCCATCCCCCCTGCCCGCAGCGCCGCGATATTCGCCGCATAGGCCGCCCTGCCGCCGCGAAAGACCGAGGAGCCGGCGACCAGCACATCCGCCCCCGCCGCCACGGCATCCGGCGCGGTCTCCGGCGTGATGCCGCCATCGAGTTCGAGGCGGATGTCGCGCCCCGCGATCATCTCGCGGATCCGGCGGATCTTCGGCAGTTGCGATCGCAGGAAGGTCTGGCCGCCGAAGCCGGGATTGACCGTCATCACCAGCACGAGGTCGACCGCGTCGAGCACGTAGGACAGCGCCGCTTCCGGCGTGGCCGGGCAGAGCGCGACGCCGGCCCGGCAGCCGCGCGCGCGGATGGACTGCACGGTGCGGTCGAGATGCGGGCAGGCTTCGGAATGGACGGTGATGATGTCGGCGCCGGCCTCGACGAAGGCATCGATGAAGGGATCGACCGGCGCGATCATCAGATGGACATCGAACACGGCATCGACGTGCTTGCGCACGGCGCCGATGACCGGGGGGCCGAAGGTGAGGTTGGGGACGAAATGCCCGTCCATCACGTCGATATGCACCCAGTCGGCCCCGGCCTCGATGACGGCGCGCGCCTCCGCGCCGAGGGTGGCGAAATCGGCCGAGAGGATCGACGGCGCGATCAGCAACCTGTCAGGCGCCGGCATCGGCTTTTTCCTCCGCGCGGAAGACGCGGCTGGCCAGCAGATCGTCGGGTTCGATGATCGTCAGCGCGTCTTTCGGGATGGGCGAGGTCGCCGTCATCAGCCGGTTCGCCTGGCGCAGGCGCGCGCGATCGAGCGCGTTGCGCACCGAGCGGGCGTTGGAGAAATAGGGCTGCGTGCGACGCCGGGCGATGTAGCGGTCCATGACGGCGCGGGCCTCGGGCGAAAAGCGGTAATGCTGGCGGGCCAGCATCGTGTCGCTGATCGCCAGCAGCTCGTCGTTCTCGTAATCGGGAAAATCGATGTGGTGGGCGATGCGCGAGCGGAAACCGGGATTGAGGGTGAAGAAATTCTCCATCCGGTCGGCATAGCCGGCGAGGATCACGACAAGGTCCTCGCGCTGGTTCTCCATTACCTGCAAAAGAATCTCGATCGCCTCCTGCCCGTAGTCCCGCTCGTTGTCGGGGCGGTAGAGGTAATAGGCCTCGTCGATGAACAGCACGCCGCCGATCGCCTTCTTGAGGATCTCCTTCGTCTTCGGCGCGGTGTGCCCGATATACTGGCCGACCAGGTCATCGCGGGTGACCGAAATCAGCTGGCCCTGCCTGACGAATCCCAGAGCCTTGAGAATGTTCGCCATGCGGAGGGCAACCGTCGTCTTGCCGGTGCCGGGATTGCCGGTGAAGGACATGTGCAGCGTCGGCGCCTCGGTCGCGAAGCCGCATTTCTGCCTGACCCGCTCGATGAGCAGGAGGGAGGCAATCTCGCGGATCCGCGCCTTGACGGGACGGAGCCCGACAAGGTCGCGGTCCAGCGCCGCGAGCACATCGCCGATCCCGGCGCCGTCGAATTCGGCGCGGAGATCGATCATCTCGCCCGGGGCGGGCGCGCCTGCCATCGTATCCGGCATGCCCCCCTCCCTCACCCGGAATTTCCATAGCGCGCGCCTTCGGGTTTCTGGACGACATAGGCGCGGGTTTCGTAGCGCATGGTGCGGCCGGCGGCCTCGCTCCGTGTCAGCATGAAGCCGGGTTCGTCCTTCGGCCGCTGCACGATGAAGGAAATGCGGAGCGACTCCCATGTGTTGGTGGCGTCGAACGCCGAGAGGCGGATATAGCAATCATCGTGAATCCGCCGGCAGTCCGCGAGTTCGGACATGATCGCCTTGGCATCGCGGATGTCGAACATCGGCAGGCCCCACATTTCCCAGTAGGTGTTCCGCGGGTGCGGGTCGTCGGTATATTCGAGGTTCACCGCCCAGCCCTTGTCGAGGCAGTACTGGATCTGGCGGCTGATCTGTTCATCGGTCAGATCGGGAAGAAACGAAAAGCAGCCCTGGGTCAATCTCATGATAACGCTCCGTCAGTAGGCCGGCATCGCGGTGGGGACGAAATCGGGCGTGTCGGTCGAGGCGTAGTTGAACGTCACCTCGCCCCAGGTATCGAGCGCCTGGCGCAGCGGCAGGCAGTGGCGCGCGGCGTCGTTGAGGATCTGCGGACCTTCGGCGAGATAGTCGCGCCCTTCGTTGCGGGCGAGGATCATCGCTTCCAGCGCCACGCGGTTCGCCATCGCCCCGGCGGCGATGCCCTGCGGATGGCCGATCGTGCCGCCGCCGAATTGCAGGACGACATCCTCGCCGAGATGATGGAGGAGCTGGTGCATCTGCCCGGCATGGATGCCGCCCGAGGCGACCGGCATGACCTTGCGCGTGCCGGCCCAGTCCTGATCGAAGAAGATGCCGTGTTCGTAACGGGTTTCGTTATAGTCCTCGCGCAGGATATCGTAGAAGCCGCGGGTGGTGAGCGGATCGCCCTCGAGCTTGCCGACCACGGTGCCGGCGTGGATGTGATCGACGCCGGCGAGCCGCATCCACTTGGAGATCACCCGGAAGCTGACGCCATGCGTCTTGTGGCGGGTGTAGGTGCCATGGCCGGCGCGATGCAGGTGCAGGATCATGTCGTGCTTGCGGGCCCATTTCGACATCGACTGGATCGCCGTGTAGCCGATGACGAGATCGATCATGATGATGGACGAGCCGAGCTCGTGGGCGAAGGACGCGCGTTCGTACATGTCCTCCATCGTGCCGGCGGTCACGTTCAGGTATGTGCCCTTGACCTCGCCGGTCGCGGCCTGCGCCTTGTTCACCGCTTCCATGCAGTAGAGAAACCGGTCGCGCCAGTGCATGAAGGGCTGCGAGTTGATGTTCTCGTCATCCTTGGTGAAGTCGAGGCCACCCTTCAGCGCCTCGTAGACGACGCGGCCGTAATTGCGGCCCGAGAGGCCGAGCTTGGGCTTCACCGTCGCGCCGAGCAGGGGGCGGCCGAACTTGTCGAGCCGTTCGCGCTCGACGACGATGCCGGTCGCCGGGCCGTCGAACGTCTTCACATAGGCGACGGGCAGCCGCATGTCCTCGAGCCGCAGCGCCTTGAGCGGCTTGAAGCCGAACACGTTGCCGATGATCGAGGCGGTGAGGTTGGCGATCGAGCCCGGCTCGAACAACGCGAGATCGTAGGCGATATAGGCGAAATACTGGCCGGGCGCATTGGGCACCGGATCGACCCGGTAGGCCTTGGCCCGGTATTTCTCACAGGCCGTCAGCCGGTCTGTCCAGACGACGGTCCAGGTCGCCGTCGAGCTTTCGCCCGCGACCGCAGCCGCCGCCTCCACCGGATCGACGCCATCCTGCGGGGTGATGCGGAACAGCGAGATGACATCGGTGATCTTCGGTTCGTAGTCGGGTTCCCAGTAGCCCATCTTGCGGTATTCGAGAACGCCCGACCTGTAGCGCTCCTTGCCGCGAACGGTCAGGGCCTCGTTGGTGATGTTAGGGGTTGGCGTATCCATGATGCGGACTCCGTCTTCTGATGTCATCAAGCGGCGCGGCCGACATCGATCACGGGATCGAGGGCGCCGGATGCGTATTGCCTGGCCATCGCGGCGAGGGGCTGCGGTTTGATTCGCGAGGCCTGCCCGGCGGTGCCGAAGGCCTGGAAGCGCGAGCGGCAGAGATCGCGCAGTGCCGCGATGGCGGGTTTCATGAACTGGCGGGGGTCGAATTCCGCGCGGTTCCCGGTGGCGACCTTGCGGATGGCGGCGGCCATGGCGAGGCGGCAATCGGTGTCGATATTCACCTTGCGCACGCCGTGGCGGATGCCGAGGAGGATTTCCTCGACGGGCACGCCCCAGGTCTGCGGCATCTCGCCGCCGTGGCGGTTGAAGGCCTCCTGCAGGTCCTGCGGGACCGAGGACGAGCCGTGCATGACGAGATGGAGTTCGGGCATGCGCTCGTTGATGGCGCGGATGACGTGCATCGCGAGAATCGCGCCATCCGGCTTGCGGGAAAACTTGTAGGCGCCGTGGGAGGTTCCCATGGCGACCGCCAGCGCGTCGACCTTCGTGGCACGCACGAAGGCAACCGCCTGGTCGGGGTCGGTCAGGAGCTGGTCGTGGGAGAGCGTGCCCTCGGCGCCGTGACCGTCCTCGGCCGCACCGGCGCCGGTTTCGAGACTGCCGAGCACGCCGAGCTCGCCCTCGACCGAAACGCCGACGCGATGCGCCATGTCGGTGACGCGGGCGGTGATGGCGACATTGTAGTCGTAGTCGGCGGGGGTTCTTGCGTCGGCCATCAGCGAGCCGTCCATCATCACGCTGGTGAAGCCGTGCTGGATCGCCGACAGGCAGGTCGCCTCGTCGTTGCCGTGGTCCTGGTGCAGGCAGATGGGAATCTGCGGGTGCTCGGCCTCCGCCGCCTCGATCATCTTCGCCAGCATCCGGTCGCCGGCATAGGACCGGGCGCCGCGCGAGGCCTGGAGGATGACCGGCGCATCGCAGGACGCGGCGGCCTCCATGATCGCGATCACCTGTTCCATGTTGTTGATGTTGAAGGCGGGAACGCCGTATCCGCGTTCCGCCGCATGATCGAGTAGCTGACGCAATGTTATGCGTGCCATGTCAGTTTCCTTTCCGGGGCCAGCCGCCTGGGCGTGTCGGGGGCGGGTTCATTGCGCCCGCCTTTTCCGGTCCATCAGTTGCATGATGATCGGGGTGAGAATGAGCTGCATGGCGAGATCGAACTTGTTTCCGGGCACCGCGATCGAGTTCGCGCGGGACATGAAACTGCCGTGCAGCATGGCGAGGAGATAGGGGAAGTCGATGCCGTGCGGATCGCGGAAGCGGATGACCACGATCGATTCATCGGCGGTCGGGATCCAGCGGGCGATGAAGGGGTTGGAGGTGTCGACCGTGGGCACGCGCTGGAAGTTGATGTCGGTCTCGGTGAATTGCGGGCAGATGTAGTGCACGTAGTCCGGCATCCGCCGCAGGATCGTGTCCATCACCGCCTCGGTGGAATAGCGGCGGGCCGCGCGGTCGCGGTGGATTTTCTGGATCCATTCGAGATTGATCACGGGAACGACGCCGATCTTCACGTCGGCATGGCGCCCGGTATCGATGTCGCCATGCCTGACGGCGCCGTGCAGGCCTTCATACAGGAGAATGTCGGTCGGCGCCGGCAGGTCCTCCCAGGGCGTGAAGGTGCCGGGCGTGCCGCCGTAGCGTTCGGCTTCGTCCTGGTCGTGGATGTAGTGCCGGTATTGTCCGGTGCCGGTCGCGGCGTAGCTCTCGAAGGTTGCCGCGAGCTCGGCGAGGAGATTCGTCTCCGGGCTGAAATGGCTGAAATGGCGGTTTCCCGCAGCTTCCGCCTCGGCCATTTTCGTTTTCATCTCGGCACGATCGTAGCGGTGAAACGCATCGCCCTCGATATGCGCGGCGGTGATCTTCTCGCGGCGGAAGATCTGTTCGAACACGTTGCGCACCGAGGTGGTGCCCGCGCCGGACGAGCCGGTGACGGAGATGATGGGATGGCGCTGGCTCATGCGAACAGTTCCGCCACGTTCGAGGTGGAACGGAACAGCGAACGCCGGCGGAACAGCGGCGAGGAAGGCTGCCCTGCCCTTTCATAGGCCTGGGCGACGCGGCGGACTTCATCGGCCGAGCCGAAGACGAGCGGGCAGCGCTGATGGATGTGGGCCGGCTGGAGGTCGAGGATCGGAATGCGGCCATCGGTCGCGGAGGCGCCGGCCTGTTCCATGAGGAAGGCGATGGGGTTCGCTTCATAGACGAGCCGCAGCCTTCCGGCCTCGTAGCCTTGCCGTTCGTCCGCCGGGTAGAGATAGATGCCGCCGCGGCCGAGGATGCGGAACGCATCGCCCACCATGGAGGCCAGCCAGCGGGTGTTGAAATCGATGCCGCGCGGACCGTTCCGGCCCTGCTTCAGCTCGACGATGTAGTCGCGGATCGGCTCTTCCCAGTGGCGGAGATTGGATCCGTTGATGGCGTATTCGCGGGTTGCGGCGGGCACGGTGGCCGGCGGGGCCGGCGCGAGAAAGGCGCCGGAGACGGGATCGAGCGTGAAGATGCGGGTGCCGTTGCCGAACGTCACGGCGAGCGCGGTGCGGGGGCCATAGATGAAGAAGCCGGCCGCGAGCTGGCGCCGCCCGGTCTGCAGGAACGGGCTTGCGGGATCGGCGCCGCTGGCATGCCGGGCGGGCAGGATGGAAAAGATCGTTCCGACCGGCGCCAGCGTGTCGATGTTCGACGAGCCGTCGAGCGGGTCGACCGCGACGGCGACCTCGCCCGCCGGATCGAGCCATTCCGGCACGGCCGCTTCCTCGGAGGCGAAGGCGGCGGCGCCGGAAGCGATGACGGCCTCGCGCACCAGGGCGTGGGTTATCGCATCAAGCGCCTTCTGGCCGTCGCCGTCGAGCGACTCGCCGATGACGGCGCCGAGATCGCCGGAGAGCGGGCCGCGGGCCAGCAGATGGGCGATCTGTCTCGCGGCGCCGGCCAGCGCCTCGACGACGCGGCATGAAGCGGTCAGTGCGGGAAGCTGGCTGGCGATCTGGTCAAGACAGGTATCGAGCCTCAGAGCGTCGCTCATTTCGTTTCCTCCTCAATGGCGCACCACCTTGTGGCTCGTGCTGTCCGGTCTCGTGCCCCCGCGCTGTCTCAGCATCGCGGAAATCAGACTGGCAGACGAAATTAAGCTAAGTAAAGATAAATTTTCTTTGTATGTTTTTTTGCCGAATTTAATGCACCGCGCATGACAGCCTTCTGCGGGCAGCGGTGAAGGCGCGATATCGGGGTGGATTGTGGCAGGCTCGGCCCGTGGCCGACGCGCTGCGTCAGGCGGTCAGGCGGCGGCGTTGCGTCCGCGCTCGAAGCCCGCTTCGCGGGCCAGGTCTTCGATCAGGCGGCCGAGCGGCCCCTTGGGCACCCCGGCGAAGCGTTCCTGCGCGCCGAGGCTGGTGAAGAGTTTGGGCAGTTCGGGAAGGCTGAGATCGACCTTGCGCTTGAGCGCATCCTCGATGTGCTTGCGACGCAGGCCGCCGGCCGCGCCTTCGCGGTTCAGGAAGATCGTCGGCCGCTGCGGCTGGCCCGGCGTGCTGGACGCGGCGATCAGGCGCACCGTATCGCGCAGGCTCGCGATGCTCGGGTCGAGAACGATGATGCGGTGATGGGCGAGTTCGAGCAGTTCCCGGTGCTGCTGGATCGGCAGGAACGGCAGATCGACGATCACGAAGTTGAAGCGCATGCGGATCGCATCGATGATCCGCCGGGCGGCGCCGGCGGAGGCGGCCGGCTGGCAGGCGAGATCGGGCGGGGAGCCCAGGACATGCAACCGGTTCCGGACCGGCCGGACCGCGCCCGCGACGGCAGCACCCGGGTCATCTCCGGCATCCTGCAGAAGGGTCTGGAACGAGGGTTTGAATTCGACCCCGAACCAGTCCTGTGCCGTGCCGATGAATGGATCGGCATCGAGCAGCAGGGTGTGACGGTTCGACTCGACGCCCAGATACCAGGCCAGCGCGGCGGCGATGGTGCTGCCGCCGACCCCGCCGCGCGCGCCGGTGACGGAAATGACCCGGCCGCCTCGCGTCAGGTCGGCGACCGGCGAATTGCGGGTGATCAGCGAGGCGAAATGGCGGGCGACAAGCTCGCGGGTGATCGGCTTGAACAGGTAGTCGATCGCGCCGACCCGCCGGATGATGTTGCGGTAGAGATCGACATCGTCGACCTCGCCGATCACCAGCAGGGAGACCGACGGTTCGATGACATCGCAGAGTTCGAGCAGGGCGTGCATCGGCCGCTCGTCCTTGCCGATGTCGACGACGACAATTTGCGGCGTCGGGACTTTCGCGAGGGCGGCGATGGCGGCCTTCAGATTGCCGCGGCGAATGTCCGCCGTGTTCTGGATGCCCGTCTGGGCCAGGTCGCCCAGCCCGTCGCGTATCACCTGCTCGGTCGCCGCATCGGCAACGAAGCTCAGGACCGTGAGCTGGTCGATCCGCGCGCCGAGATCGTTCCCCGGCTCTTCGGCCGGCTTGAGCGACGGGTTATCCATGGCGACGAGGGGTCGCCGCCGGCACGCAACCGCAGCGCCCGGCGGGGCGTCCGGCTGCGGCAGGCCCGCTCACGGGTGCCATGGGCAACACTAACTGCATGGCACCCGGATAGCCGGAAAAGTTTAAGAAAGCCTTTCAGGCAACGGCGAATCTGCTGTCGATATTGCCGCGCGTCGCATGCGCGTAGGGACAGACGATCTCGGCCTTGCGCACCAGGTCCTCGGCCTGCGCGCGGTCCATGCCCGGGATGGTCACGGTCAGGTGCGCCGTGATCCCGAACCCGGTGCCGTCGTCGCGCGGGCCGATGCCGATCTCGGCATTCACCTTCGCATCCTCGGGGATCTTCACCTTCGCCTGATTGGCGACGAATTTCAGCGCGCCGAGGAAACAGGCCGAATAGCCGATGGCAAAGAGCTGTTCCGGATTGGTGCCCTGCCCGCCATCGCCGCCGAGTTCCTTCGGCGTGCTGAGATCGACCTTGAGGCGGCCGTCGCTGGTTTCGGCATGGCCGGTGCGGCCGCCGGTCGCGTGGCCGCGCCCGTGATACAGTGTTTTCATGGCAGGAACTTCCTCCTCGATCAGTGACGGATTTCTAGATCATGCCGGCGGACGATCCTGCAAGAGCGCGGCGGCGCGGGCATGGCCGAGCGGCCCGTGGCCGCGGCCCAACCCCGGGGCGGCGCGCAGGGCGGCGTGGAGGAACGCTTCGGCGGCCTCGATCGCGGCCCGGAGATCCAGACCGCGCGCGAGGCCGCAGGCGATCGCGCTGGCCAGGGTACAGCCGGTGCCGTGGGTGTGGCGCGTCGCGATGCGGGGATGGGCGAAGGTCACGACGTCGTCGCCGGCGATCAGGCGGTCGATGACCGGATCGCCGTCGAAATGGCCGCCCTTCAGCAGGACGGCCCGGGCGCCGAGGCGGCAGAGCGCGCGGCCGGCGCGGATCGCATCCTCGTGCGAATCGATGGCGAGGCCGGCGAGGGTTGCCGCCTCGTCGCGATTGGGCGTCACCAGCGTGGCGCGGGGCAGCAGACGGTCGCGGATGATGGCGAGCGCGCCCTCCCCGGCCAGCGCGGTGCCGCTGGTCGAGGCGAGGACGGGGTCGAGCACCAGAGGCGCGGCCGGCGCCGCGGCGGCGATCGCCAGGGCGACTTCCTCGGCCGTCCCGGCGCTGCCGAGCATGCCGAGCTTGATGGCATCGACCCCGAGATCGGCCACGACCATGCGGATCGACCGGGCGACGAGATCGGGCGGCACCGGGGCGATGGCGGCGATGCCGCTGGTGTCCTGCGCGGTGACGGCGGTGATCGCGGTCATCGCGTAGCCGCCCAGGGCGGTGATCGTCTTGACGTCGGCCTCGATGCCGGCGCCGCCGCCGCTGTCCGAGCCGCCGATGGCGAGAACCCGGAACCAGTCCATCGCCGCGCTCAGCCGGCCGATTCCGCCTCGATCACGGCGCAGAGCTCGTCGACCACGGCGGCGACGAGCTGCTCGTCCTCGCCCTCGGCCATCACGCGGATCAGCGGCTCGGTGCCGGAGGCGCGCAGGAGCAACCGGCCGATGCCGGCGAGCCTTGCCTCCGCCGCCGCCGCCGCCGCCGTGACGGCGGGCGAG
>NZ_AFPR01000163.1:0-5364 GCF_000219295.1 Acidiphilium sp. PM | reverse complement strand
ACCAAAGTCAGCGCCGTCGCCACCTCGGGCCGGCCGCGCCGACCGAGCGCCCAGATCGCGACCACGCCGGCGAGCCCGAACCCCGCAACCCCGGCGGAGGGCGCGATGCCGAGCAGCACCGCCGCCGCCGCCCCCGGAAACGTGCCGAGCGGCAGCGCATGGGCGGCGAAGGAGGCGCCGCGCAGCACCACGAAAAACCCCACGACCCCCGCCGTGACCGCGACGATGAGGCCCGCCGCCCAGGCGTTGAGCATGAAGGCGGAAAACATCTCAGCGCCGCGCCCGCGCGACGAGCCCCGCGGCGGCATAGGCAACGACGACCAGCGCCACCACGAAGAAACTCACCGGCCAGCCATGCCGCCCGCCCCAGCCGTAACTTTCATAGGCCAGCGCGATTCCGCCCCAGCTCGCGCCGATGCCGATCGCCGCCGCCAGCGCCACCGCCCCCGGCAGGGTGCGCGCCGCCCGCAGCCCCGCCGAAGCCGGGCCGATCAGCAGCGCGGTCGCCAGCACCGCCCCCACACTCATCGCCGCGAGCCCCACCGCCAGCGCCAGCACGGCGAGATGCGCGAACCCGACGAGCTGCACCCGAACCCCCCGGCTCGCCGCGAGATCGGGGCCGATCGCGATCAGCGCCAGCGGCCGCGCCAGGGCGGCCATCGCCGCCAGCGCCGCCGCCGCGCAGAGGGCGGCCGGCAGCACCATCCCCGGCGGGATCGCGAACATCGAGCCGAACATCACAGTGCTCGCCGCACCGCCGGCGCCGCTCATCGTCGCGTCGAGATACAGGAACAGCGCCGCAAGCCCGAGTCCGGCGCCCAGCACCACGCCGCTCGCCAGATCCCGCTCGGCGATCCGCCGCCCGCCGGCCAGCGCCATCGCCGCCGCCCCGGCCAGCGCCATCGCCACGAAGCCGGCGAGCGGGCGGATGCCGAACAGCAGCGCCGCCGCCCCACCCGCGCCGGAAATATCGCCCAGCGCATGCCCGGCGAAGGCCTGCCCCCGCAGCACGGTAAACACGCCGACCACGGCGGACACCAGGGCGGCGGCAAAACTCACCGCCAGCGCCACGCCGACCGGCCCGAGGGCGGACAACCCCACCGCGCTCATGAGCAGCCCTTAGGGAATGCGTACGACATGCATCGCATCCTCGCCATGCGCGTGATCATGGTCATGGTCGTGCGGCCCGCCGCCGGCGGCAACCACCAGCACCCTCCCATGCACGCGCAGCACGTCGATATGCGCGCCATACAGCGCGCTCAGCACCGCGCCGCGCACCACCTCCGCCACCGTGCCGGCCACCGCGCGCCCCTCGGCGACATAGACGATGCGGTCCATCGCCGGCAGCAGCGGGTTCATGTCATGCGCCGACATCAGCACCGCCACCTTCGCCTCGCGGGCGAGACGGGCGAGGAGTGACACCACCTCGGCGGTACTGCGCAGATCGAGACTGGCCAGCGGCTCGTCGAGCAGCAGCACGTCGGGGCGGCGGATCAGCGCATGGGCGATCATCACCCGCTGCTGCTGCCCGCCCGAGAGGTCGCCCACCCTGCGATCGGCGAAGCCGGTAGCACCCACCGCGTCGATCATCTCATCCACCAGCGCGCGGCGGCGGCGCGAGGGCAGCGGAATGCCGAGCCGGTGCCCGTCTAGCCCGAGCGCGATCACGTCGCGCGCGCGCACCGGCATGAACCGGTCGAGCGCGATGCTCTGCGGCACATAACCCACCTGCCCGCGTCCGCCGATCGCCACGCGCCCGTCCAGCAGCGGCACGAGGCCGAGGATCGCACGCAGCAGCGTCGTCTTGCCCGAGCCGTTCGGCCCGATCAGCCCGGCGAAACTCCCCGGCGCGAGGCTGAACCCCACGCCGGACAACACCGCCCGCCCGCCATGGCCGACCGCGACACCCTCCAGCGCGAGCGCGTCCCCGCTCACCTCGCCCCCCTCACCTCGCCAGCCACGAGCGCGCTGGTGGAGGTGCCATGCGCAACCGCCCCGGTCACTGCCGCGGTCTCCGCCAGCATCCAGCCGCCGAAATGGTACCCCGCCGGCATCGTCTCATACAGCGCGACCACCGGCACCTGAGCCGCCCGCGCGGCATCGAGCATCGCCCGCGTCAGCGGGCCGATCACCTGCCGGTTATAGCCGAGAAACGACACTTCCCGCCGGCGCAGCAGCTTCTCCTGCGCGGCGATGTCCTGCGGCGCGGGATCGGTGCCGTTCATCACCGCCGCCTGCAGGCTCCAGGGTGTGGCGACCGCGATGCCCATCGCCCGGAACAGGTCATTGCCCACCGGTTCGGTCACCGCCGCGCGGATGCCGGCATGCTGCGCCCGGAACGCGCCGATCGCCGCCCGCCACGGGGCGAGCGAGGCCTCGAACGCGGCGAGGTTCCGCCGATAGACGGAAGCCCCCGCCGGGTCGATCGCCGCCAGCGCCTGCGCGATCGCCGCCGCCACTTTCGGCATCGCCGCCGGATCGTACCAGATGTGCGGGTTGCGCGTCGCATCCGGCAGGCCGAGCACGTCCTGTGCGGCGATCACATGCCGCCCCCGCGCGCTGCCCGCCGTCGCGCGGATGATCCGCCGCGCCCAGGAATCGTAACCAAGCCCGTTGAGCACCACGAGCCGCGCTGCGGCGATTCGCCGCGCCACCGCCGGGCTCGCCTCGAAGCCGTGCGGATCGGCGTTCGGATTGGTCTCGATGGCGGCAACCTCGACCCGGTCGCCACCGATCGCGGCGATCACGTCGGCATACTGGCTCTCGATCCCCACCGCCGGGATGCGACCGGCGGCGCGGGCGATCCACGGCGCAGCCACCAGCCCGGCCAGAAGTCCCCGCCGTTTCGCCATATCCCCCGGTCCTCCTGCGACCCTTCGGCAGAAATGATATGTTATATCATTCCACCGGTCCACTCCCCCCTGCCCGCACCTGACGGGCTGGTGTAGGCTGATCGCCCTCCAGAGAAGGACCCGCGCCATGCCTCATGTCATTATCAAGCTCTATGCCGGCCGCAGCGAGGCGCAGAAGCACCAGATCGCCGAGGCGGTCGCGCAGGCGGTGATGGCCTCGGCGGGGAGCAGCGAGGCTGCGGTGTCGGTCAGTATCGAAGACGTCGATCCCGAGCACTGGAACGAGAAAGTTTTCGAGCCGGACATTCGCTCCAGGGCGGAGACGCTCTACAAGAAGCCTGGCTACGAGCCGAAATGAGAGCCGCCGCCGGACTCGCCCTGCCCTTGCTGGTGGCGGGCTGCGCGCGGCCGGCGGCGGTGACGGTCTGCTCCGGCGCGCGGATCGTGGCACGCACCGATTCCGAAGGCGGCGCGTTCGACGGCATGTCGCATTCCGGCACGCTAGTGGTGCTGCGCAATCCGGGGCCGGCGCCCTGCACCCTGCCCGGCCTGCCGCGCCTCGTCTTTCTCGATGCCGCGGATCACGAGCTTCCGGTCGTCCGCCGCCCGCCCGTCGGGATGCACCCCGGCCCCGTGGTGCTGCCGGTCCGCCTTGAGGCGGGCGCTGCGGCGACGACCGCGCTGCGCTGGGTGGCCGATCCGGTCTACACCCGCAATGCCTGCATGAAGGTGGCCGCATTGCGCATCGCCTGGCCAGGCGGCGAGACGACCCTCCCGCTCGCCGCGACGATCTGTGGCCCGAAAGGTGCGGCGGCGGGCATCGCCCAGAGCCCGCTCGCCCTCGCCGGAGAAAAAACACTCAGCGGATCAGGATCGCCCGGAAATCGTTGACATTGGTGCGGGTCGGCCCGGTCACCACGAGATCGCCGAGCGGGGCGAACAGCCCGTAGCCGTCATTGTCGGCGAGGCATGACGCGGGATCGAGGCCGATCGCCCGGGCGCGGGCCAGCGTGTCCGGCGCCAGCACGGCTCCGGCATTGTCCTCGGTGCCGTCGATCCCGTCGGTATCCCCGGCAATGGCGTGAATCCCCGGCGCCCCGCCGAGGGCGACCGCGAGACCGGCGAGGAACTCCAGATTCCGCCCGCCGCGCCCACCGCCGCGCACCGTCACCGTCGTCTCCCCGCCCGAAACCAGCACACAGGGCGGGGCGAGCGGCGCGCCATGCGCGGCACAGCTCCGCGCCATTCCGGCCATCACCGCCGCCACCTCGCGCGCCTCGCCCTCGATCGCATCGCCGAGGATCAGCGGCGTCACCCCGGCCGCGCGGGCGACCGCGGCCGCCGCCTCCAGCGAGGCGAAGGGGGTGGCGATCATGATTTCGCGGGCGCGGGCAAAGGCCGGATCGCCGGGCTTCGGCGTCTCCGCCTCCGGCCGCGCCAGCCACGCGGCAACCGGTTCCGGCACCGCGATCCCGGCGCGGCGCAGGATCGCCCGCGCATCCTCCGCCGTGGTCGCGTCCGGCACGGTCGGCCCCGAGCCGATCACCGAGGGATCGTCGCCCGGCACGTCGGAAATCATCAGGGTCACGATCGCCGCCGGCGCCGCCGCGGCGGCGAGCCGCCCGCCCTTGATCGCCGAGAGATGCTTGCGCACGCAGTTCATCGCCTGGATGTTCGCACCGCTCTTCAGCAGGGCGCGGTTCACCGCCTGCTTGTCGGCCAGCGAAATCCCCGGCGCCGGCAGCGCCAGCAGCGAAGAGGCGCCGCCGGACATCAGCACGAGAACCAGATCGTCCGCGGTCAGCCCCCGCACCATCGCGAGGATGCGCGCCGCCGCCGCCTGCCCGGCCGCGTCCGGCACCGGGTGCGATGCCTCGACCACCTCGATCCGCCCGAGCGGCTTTTTGCTCCCATGCCCGTAGCGGGTGACCACGAGGCCGGACATCGGCGCTTCGTCCGGCCAGTGCGCCTCGACCGCCTCGGCCATCGCCGCCGCCGCCTTGCCGGCGCCGATCACCACGGTCCGCCCCTTCGGCGGCGGCGGCAGATGCGGCGGCACGCAGCGCGAGGGCGCGGCAGCGTCTACCGCCGCCGCGAACATGCGCCGCAACAGGTCGAGATCGCCCTCACTCATGCCGCTTTTCCTTTCCGCTCGGCCCGCAGCCACGCCGCCCGTTCCGGGCAGCAGGCTCTATCCGTCTGACAACGCGGGCATTCCGGCCCCGCCGGCCGGGCCTTGCTCTAGCGCGGCGGGGCAACCCGGTCCAGCGCGGCGAGCAGGGCGGCACGGAACGGGGCGATGCCGCGATAGGCCGCCACAGTTTCGGGCAGCCCGCGCACAGCCTCGGCCAGCGCCGCCGCGGCGCCCGGCACCGCCATCACCTCGGCCAGCGCCGCCTGCCGGGTGCGGATCGTGAACAGCACGGCCCCGCTCTCCGGCAGCCGGCTCAGCGTCTGGCGTTCGACCCGCAGATGCAGCCGCGCCGGAGCGGTGCCGGCGGTGACCGCCGGG
>NZ_AFPR01000164.1:0-725 GCF_000219295.1 Acidiphilium sp. PM | reverse complement strand
CTCGCGCTGCCCGAGGGCGAGGCCGCCCGCGCCTATCTCGCCGCCCGCGGCCTCGATGCGCCGACCATCGCCCGCTTCGGCCTCGGCTGGTCGGGCGAGGGCAGGGGGTCGCTGCGCGCGGCGCTCGCCCGCCAGGGCATCGCCGAATCCCGCCTCGTCGAGGCCGGGCTGATGAAACAGGGCGAGCGCGGCGCGGTCGACTATTTCTACGGCCGCGTGATGTTCCCCATCCGCGACCGCGCCGGCCGCATGGTCAGCTTCGGCGGCCGCCTGCTCGGCGACGGCCAGCCGAAATACCTCAACGGCCCCGAAACCGCGCTCTTCTCCAAGCGCCGCACCCTCTACGGGATCGACACCGCCCGCCCCGCCATCCGCGCCGGCGCCGCGCTGATCGTGGTCGAGGGCTACATGGACGTGATCGCGCTCGCCGCCGCCGGTTTCGAGGGCGCCGTCGCCCCGCTCGGCACCGCCCTCACCGAATCCCATCTCGAGGAACTCTGGCGCCTCTCGCCGCGCCCCATCCTCTGCCTCGATGGCGACGCCGCCGGCCGCCGCGCCGCCCTGCGCGCCATCGAACTCGCCCTGAAGCAGCTCACCCCCGATCGCGGCCTCGCGGTGCTGACCCTGCCCGGCGCCGACGACCCCGACAGTTTCATCCGCCGCGAGGGAGCCGCCGCCTTCGCCGCCCGCCTCGCCGCCGTGCCCTCGCTGGCCGACACGCTCTA
>NZ_AFPR01000165.1:0-15492 GCF_000219295.1 Acidiphilium sp. PM | reverse complement strand
TGCGCTCGGCGCGGCGGAGGCGCGGCTGGTGACGAGCCCCGCCCGGCGCTGCCGGGAGACCGTGGCAGCGCTCCTTCCAGGTCGGGAGGCGGCGCTGGACCCCCGGCTCTGGGAGCAGGATTTCGGCGCCTGGGAGGGGCTGTTGCCCGAGGAACTCCCCGATCTGGGCCCGCTCGGGCGGGTGGAGATCGCTGCGCACCGCGCGCCGGGGGGCGAGAGTTTCCTTGACCTCTGGGCCCGGGTGACACCCGCGCTGGAGGGGCTGACGCAGGGCGGCATGGTCGTTGTCGTTGCCCATGCCGGGACGATCCGCGCAGCGCTCGGGCTCGCACTGGGGGAAGCCCCGGCGGGACTCGGCTTCGAGATCGCGCCGCTGTCGGCCACGCATCTGCGGGCACAGCTGGGCGGTGTCTGGTCGATCGGCTTCACCAACCGGGCGCTGGCATGAACGGCATTGAGATCGCCGTCCTCGGCCATTTCGGAGAGTTCCTGCAGGGACGCATTGGCCCCGGCAGGCCAGTGGCGCTGGTCACCGTGCCCTGCGCCTTCCCGGGCCCTTCGCACTGCACCAGCCGGGCGCGCGGGTGCTGAGCAAGGCAGGCGCGGCCGGACTGCTGAGAAGCCTCGGGGTCCGGCCCGAGGGGCGGTTCAGCCTGCGGCTCGACATGCCGGCGCGGGTGGCCCTGGCACGGGCGGCAGGGGTCGCGGACCCGAAGACCATCGTGCTGGCCTGCCTCGGCTCCGAGGGGGCGGTCGATCCATTGATGTTGGATGATCCCGAGGGGCTTCTCTGGGCCTCGCGCGCAGGCCGCGTGCTTGCCCGACCGCCAGCGCCGTCGCGAATGGAGATCGTCGGCCGCTTCTTCGGGCCGATGCGGCGGACCGATCCTCGGGACGCGGCTTTCCCGGACATCGCCGACCACTCCGACGCCTGGCCCGCCGCTTGCGGCGACCTCGCCGGAGTGGCCGCGCTTGCCTCCGAGTCGGCTCGGCGCACGATCCGCCTGCGCGGCCCGGCGGACGATCCGACCGAAACACTGGCCGCCGCGAAAGGCGCGCTCGGGTTCGTCATCGCCCATACCGGGGCGGCGGGCGGGCTGATCTTCGCGCCGGGAACGGTGCCCGAAACGACGCCCGCCGCCCTTCGCGCCTCAGGCTTCCGCCATATCCTGCGCTTCCGGATTCGGGGCGGAAGATGAGCATGGCGGCGGCAATGGCGGTGGCGCTTGGAGTAGATTGGGGGCTCGGCTGGCCCGATCCGCTCTATCGTCGTATCGGCCATCCCGTGACCTGGATCGGTGATTTGATTGGGCGCTTGGATCGGGACTGGAACACGGCAGGCGCGCGGCCGGGGCGGGACCGGCTGTTGGGGGTCGCGGCGGCGCTTCTGGTCATTGCGGTGACCGTCGCCTTCGCCGCTATAATCGCGGCGCTGCAGCCCGGCGGCTGGGCAGGGCTGGTGCTGACGGGCGTTCTCGCATGGCCACTGGTCGCGGCACGCTCGCTCGACGATCACGTGGCGCGCGTGGCCGAGCCGCTCGGCCGGGGCGACCTGCCCGGCGCGCGGCGCGCGGTCGCGATGATCGTGGGGCGGGACACGGAGCGGCTCGACTCGGCAGGCGTCGCCCGAGCGGCGATCGAGAGCTTGGCCGAAAACGCCTCCGACGGGATCGTGGCGCCGCTCTTCTGGGGAGCGATCTTTGGCCTGCCCGGGATCGCTGGGTACAAGGCGATTAATACGCTAGATTCGATGATCGGGCACCGCACACCCCGGCACGAGGCCTTCGGCTGGGCCGCGGCGCGGATCGATGATGTGACGAACCTGATCCCGGCACGGCTTTGCGGGCTGATCTTCGCCGCGGTCTCGGCCCTCCCCCGCGCATCGTGCGCGACGATGTGGCGGGACGCGGGCCACCACCGCTCGCCCAACGCGGGCTGGCCGGAGGCGGCGATGGCGGGGGGACTCGGCATTCGCCTCTCAGGCCCCCGGGTCTACGGGGACCGGCTTTCGGACGAGCCTTGGGTGAACGCTGGCGGCGGCGATCCGAATTCGGCTAGCATTTCGGCGGCTCTTGCGCTTTACCGCCGAGCGCTGGCGGCTCTGGCTGCGCTCCTGCTGCTTGCGGCGGCTCTGTGAGGGGATGATGCGCGACCACGGCGGCAATCTGGACGAGGCAATGGCGGGGTTCGGCGGCACGGCCGCGGACTGGATCGACCTGTCGACCGGCATCAACCGCCAGCCTTGGCCGGTGCCACCACTGCCGCCAGAGGCCTGGACGGCGCTTCCCACCAAGCGCGCACTTGCCGCGCTGATCGAGGCGGCGCGCGGGGTCTGGGGCACCGAGGCGCCTATGGTGGCGCTGGCCGGCGCGCAGGCGGCGATACAGTTGATTCCGCATCTAGCCCCCCCGGGCCGCGCAAGGGTGCTGGCGCCGACCTATAACGAACATGCCGCTGCGCTGCGCGCTGCCGGATGGGCGGTGAAAGAGGTCTCGCGGCTGGAGGAGCTGGCGGGTGCGGACCTCGCCGTGCTGGTCAACCCCAACAACCCCGACGGCCGGCGGATCGAGCCCGAGGCGCTTCTCGCGCTACTGCCGCAGGTTGGGCGGTTGGTGGTGGACGAAAGCTTCGGCGACCCCGATCCGGCGCTTTCCCTCGCCGCGGGCTGTGGCCGGCCCGGGCTGATAGTGCTGCGGTCGTTCGGCAAGTTCTGGGGGCTGGCGGGCGTGCGCCTCGGCTTCGCCATCGGCCCGGCCGCCGATATCGCGGCCTTAGCCGAGCGCGCCGGTCCCTGGGCCGTCTCAGGCCCGGCACTGGAGATCGGCCGGCGCGCGCTTCTTGACACCGCCTGGGCGGAGGCCACGCGCCAGCGCCTCGCCGAGAACGCCCTGCGGCTCGACGCGCTGGTCGCACGCGCGGGGTGGGAGTTGATCGGCGGCACCGGGCTTTTCCGCCTTTACCGCACGCCCGAAGGGACGGCGGCGCAGGCGCGGCTCGCCCGCCATCGGATCTGGTCGCGGATTTTTCCGGCCCGGCCGGACTGGTTGCGCCTCGGCCTGCCGGGGAGCGAGGAAGAATGGAAGCGCATGGAAGCGGCGCTCAAGGGCCCGAAGACATTCGGCACCGAAGAGGCGGCGGTGCTTTCGCGTCTCCTCCACTGGCGCCGCGACGTTCGCCACTTCCGCCGCGATCCGGTGCCTGATGAGGTGCTGCGGCGGCTGCGCGTGGCGGTCGACAGCGCGCCCTCGGTCGGCAACGCCCGGCCCTGGCGGATCTTCCGGGTGGAGGATGCTGGGCTGCGCTCGGCCGTGCGTGTGGAATTTGCCCGCTGCAACGGAGCGGCAGCTTCGCTCTATTCGGGCGATCAGGCGCGGACCTACGCCAAGCTCAAGCTCGCGGGCCTTGAGGCCGCGCCGGTACAATTCGCCGTCTTCACCGTGACCGATCCGGACGCAGGGCACGGCCTCGGCCGCCAGACCATGCCGGAAACGCTGCGGCAGTCAACCGCGATGGCGATACATACGCTTTGGCTCGCTGCGCGGGCCGAGAACCTCGGGCTCGGCATGGTCTCGATCGTCGAGCCGAAGCGGATGGAGGAGCTGTTCGAGGTACCAGAGGGCTGGGAGTTCGCCGCCTACCTCTGCCTCGGCTGGCCCGCTTTCAGCGACGACACACCGCTTTTGCACCGCAATGGCTGGCAACAGAACTGCGCGACTGACTGGGAGATCCGCTGAGCCGCGCCAGCCGTCACCGCGCGAGCGCGAAGAGGCCGTCGAGATCGAGATGCGCCTCGAGATGCGCGGCGAGCTGGTCGAGCGTCTTCTCCACACCCGCCCGGTAGTCGAGGCCGGAACCCTGCGCACCGAGCCGGTCGAGGAAATCGCGGCGGAAGCCGTCGACCGAGAACATGCCGTGAAGGTAACTCCCCATCACCCGCCCGTCGCCGGACACGGCACCCTCTGGCTGGCCTGCGACCTCGGCGAAGGGCCGGGCACAGTCGGGTCCCCGAGTGCGCCCAATGTGGATCTCGTAGCCATCGAACTCCGCCCCGGTGGCGGTGTGGCGGGCAGAGATGCGGGTCAGCGTCTTGTCCCCGCCCATGATGGTCTCGACGTCCAAAAGACCTAGGCCTGGGCTCTCGCCCGCTGGCCCCTCGATGCCTTCCGGGTCGGCGATCCGCGTCCCGAGCATTTGGAAGCCGCCGCAGATGCCAAGCACCGCGCCACCCCGACGGCGATGCGCGGCGAGGTCGATGTCCCAGCCTTGCGCGCGCAGAAAAGTGAGGTCGCCGCGTGTCGATTTGCTGCCTGGCAGGATCACGAGGTCGGTGTCGCCCGGCAGGGCCTCGCCCGCGCGCAGCATGGTGACGCTGACGGCTGGCTCGGCAGAGAGCGGGTCGAGATCGTCGAAATTGGCGATGCGCGAAAGCGCGAGGCAGACCACCCGGAACGGTCCGCCTTTGGCGACGCGCCCGAGGTCGAGCGCGTCCTCCGCCGGCAGGCGCGAGGCGCCGGGGAACCACGGCAGCACGCCGTAGCCGCGCCAGCCGGTCCTGCCCTCGATCAGGCGGTACCCAGCCTCGAAGAGCTGGGGATCGCCGCGGAACTTGTTGATCAGAAAGCCCACGACAAGCGCCGCATCCTCCGCGTCGAGCACGGTCTGGGTGCCGACGACCTGGGCGATCACCCCGCCGCGGTCGATGTCTCCAGCCAGCACCACCGGCACGTCGGCGGCGCGCGCGAAGCCCATGTTGGCAATGTCGCCCGCGCGCAGGTTCACCTCTGCCGGGCTGCCCGCGCCTTCGACGAGTACGAGATCGTGGGCCGCCTTGAGGCGGTTGAAGGATTCGAGCACCGGCGCCATCAGCTCGGGCTTGCGCCGGGAATAGTCCCGCGCCCGCATGGTGCCGATGCGGCGGCCCTGAACGATCACCTGAGCGCCGAGGTCGGTTTCGGGTTTGAGCAGGACCGGGTTCATATCGGTCACCGGCTCCAACCCCGAGGCAAGCGCCTGAAGCGCCTGGGCGCGGCCGATCTCCCCCCCGTCGGCGGTCACGGCTGCGTTGTTCGACATATTCTGCGGCTTGAACGGCGCCACCGTCAGCCTGCGCCGCCGCGCCGCGCGGCACAGCCCCGCGACCAGCATCGACTTGCCCACATTCGAGCCGCAACCCTGGATCATCAGCGCCGGCATCGCGCGCTCCCCACCCCGTTTATCAAGTTCATCTTGCTCGTGGCCCAAATTTCCCGGCGCAGTGCCCTCTGACGTTCAGTACTCCACCCCCGCCTGTGCCTTGATTCCGGCGCGGAACGGGTGCTTGACCAGCGTCATCTCGGTCACAAGGTCGGCAGCCTCGATCAGCCCCTCGGCGGCGTTACGGCCGGTGAGGACGACATGGGTCATCTCGGGCTTCTCCTCGCGCAGGAAAGCGATCACGGCCTCGATGTCGAGGTATTCGTAGCGCAGCGCGATGTTGATCTCGTCAAGAAGGACCATACGGATCGAGGGGTCACGGATCAACTCCTTGGCCTTTTCCCAGCCGGCCTCGGCGGCAGCGATGTCGCGGGCGCGGTTCTGGGTTTCCCAAGTGAAGCCCTCGCCCATGGCGTGGAACTGGCAGAGATCCCCGAAATGCTCGGTCAGGAGCCGTCGCTCACCCGTGTCCCAGGCCCCCTTTATAAACTGGACGACCGCGCAGGGCATGCCATGGGCGATGCAGCGCAGGATCATCCCGAACCCGGAGGAGGACTTGCCCTTGCCGGGGCCGGTGTGGACGATGATCAGGCCCTTCTCGCCGATCTTCTCCGCCATCATCCGGTCGCGCGCGGCCTTGATCTTGGCCTTCTTGGCGGCGTGCTCTTCCTCGCTGACGGGTTTGCGGCCCATTGCGTCGCTCCTTGTTCTTGACAACAGGCTGCATCCTGCCACACCTGACGCCATGCTGGTGCCCGGCTTGCGTCGGGCCTAAGAGGGAATGCGACAGGGGGAACCCCGAGCGCAGCCGCCCCCGCGACCGTGACCGGAGAGGTCGCCCGATGCCACTGGTCCGCGGACCGGGAAGGCGGGCGTCCGCAGGGCCGAGAGGCTTATATCCGTTAGCCGGGAGACCTGCCAGCAGCAAAACTGACCGGGCGGCCGGGGTGCGCTGCGACCGACGGTGGTGTGGCATTCTGGCCCGTCCTCGTCTCGCATGCCCCCAGGGCCGCCGCCAACCGAGAGGACCCGATGGGCACGACGCTCCATGTCTGCATCACCTGCCGCGCCGGGCAAGAGCCGGTGGAGGGGATGCCCTGCCTCGGCGCGCGCCTGCTAGCCGCGCTTCAGGCCGGGGACTGCCCCGAGGGCGTCACGATCCGCCCGGTCGAGTGCCTGTCTGCCTGCAATACCGGCGCCGCCGTCGCGCTCTCCGCCCCAGGGCGGTGGAGTTATATCTACGGCCGGCTGGCCCCCGAGGATGCGCCCGACATCCTCGGGGGCGCCGCAGCCTATGCCCGCGCGCCGAACGGCCTCGTACCCTGGCGCGAGCGGCCCGTGATCTTCCGCAAGCAATCCATCGCAAGAATCCCCCCGCAGGAACCCGCGCCATGAACGACCTCGCCAAGATACCCGTCACCGTCGTCACCGGCTTTCTCGGCGCCGGCAAGACCACGCTGATTCGCCACCTTATGGCCAATCCGGGTGGCCGTCGCCTCGCCGTGCTGGTCAACGAATTCGGCAGCCAGGGGGTGGACGGCGAGATTCTGAAAAGCTGCGCCGATGAGAACTGCCCAGTGGAGAACATCGTGGAACTCGCAAATGGCTGCATCTGCTGCACCGTCGCCGACGAGTTCCTGTCGACGATGGAGGCGATCCTCGCCCTACCGAAGCGGCCCGACCATATACTGATTGAGACTTCCGGTCTCGCCCTGCCGAAGCCCCTTTTGAAGGCCTTCGACTGGCCCGCCATCCGCTCGCGCATCACCGTGGACGGCGTTATCGCGCTGGCCGACGCCGAGGCCGTGGCCGCCGGCCGCTTCGCGCCGGACCCGAATGCGGTGCTGGCCCAGCGCGAGGCCGACGACAGCCTCGATCACGACACGCCGCTGGGCGAGGTCTTCGAGGACCAGATCGCCTGCGCCGACCTGATCCTGCTGACCAAGGCCGATCTCGCCGGCGAAGCCGGCATCGCCGTCGCCCGCGCCGCGATCGAAGCCGAGGCGCCGCGCCGCATCCCGATGGTCACGGTGCGCGATGGCAAGGTCGACCCGGCCGTCATCCTCGGTCTCAATGCGGCTGCGGAGGACGACCTCGCCGCCCGCCCCTCGCATCACGATGGGGCGGACGATCACGAGCATAACGACTTCGATACGATCGTCGTCGATCTGCCGGAACAGGCAAGCCAGGAGGCGCTGGAGGTCGCGATCGAAAAGCTGGCAGCCGAGCAGAATATCCTGCGCGTGAAAGGCTATGTCGCGCTGGCCGACAAGCCCATGCGGCTTCTGGTTCAAGCGGTAGGTGCGCGGGTGCGCAGCCAGTTCGACCGGCCCTGGGGCAGCCTGCCCCGTGGCTCCCAACTGGTGGTGATCGCGGAGCGCGGCGATGTCGATGCCGCGCGCATCCGAACCGCGCTCGGCGCTTGAGGGCGTGCGCGCGCCGTGCATGTCATCTTCCGCGAGAGTCATGGACTAGATGAGACCGAGACCCCGCAAGATCTCGGCCAGGATCCGGCCGATCTTGTGGTGCTCTCGTTTTCCGACAGTGACCTTGGCGCCTTCGCGGCGGGCTGGCACCGCGCGCGGGAGGCGGGTAGCACCCTTCCCACGCTACGACTCGCCAACCTAGTGGCGCTGCGCCATCCGTTGTCGGTTGACACCTATGCCGAGCGTACCCTGGCCGGCGCCAAGGCGATGCTGGTCCGGCTCATCGGCGGCGAGGCCTACTGGAGTTATGGCCTCTCGACCCTGCGCGACCTTTCCCAACGGCAGGGGTTGGCGCTCGCCGTGCTGCCCGCCGACGGGCGCGAGGATCCGGCACTCGATGCCTATTCGACGCTGCCCGTCTCCACCCTGCGCCGGCTTTCGGCCCTGTGCGATGCCGGAGGGGCGGTTGCCGCGCAGGCGGCACTGGCGCAGCTCTCGCTTGCCGCCGGACTCTATGCCGGGCCGGTCGCAGGCGCGAAGACGATGCCGGAGGTCGGGCTATACCTGCCCGGGCGGGGTGTCGTGGCCGCACTGCCGGAGGATCCGCGGCCAGCGGCGGCGGTCACGTTCTACCGCGCCTATCTGACGGCGGCGGATCTCGGTGCGATCGATGCGCTGATCGGGGCTCTGGAGGCGGAAGGCTTTGCCGCTTACGGCCTTTTCGCGCCCTCGCTGAAGGCCCCGAGCGCCGCGCCGCTCGTTTCCGAGCTGCTGGCCGCGCATCCGCCCGCTGTCATCGTCAATGCGACGGCCTTCTCGGCGCAGGGGGCGGAGGGGCGCTCGCCGCTCGACGGGCCGGGGGCGCCGGTATTCCAGGTCGCACTCTCGACCGCGCAGCGGCGTGACTGGGCAGGTTCGGATCGCGGGCTGTCGCCGGCCGACCTCGCCATGCATGTGGTGTTGCCGGAGGTGGACGGACGGCTCTTCGCAGGGGCCGTCAGCTTCAAGGCGGCGACACCGCGCGATGACGCGCTGCAATATTCGCGCTTCGTACATCGGGCCGAGCCCGAGCAGGTGGCCCGCGCCGCCGCCCGGGTAGGGGGCTGGCAGCGGCTGGCCGCCACCCCGGCAGCGGAGCGGGAGCTGGCGTTGATCCTCTCCACCTACCCCGGCCGGGCGCATCAGATGGCCCATGCCGTCGGGCTCGATGCCTTGGCCTCGGCCGAGGCGATCCTCTCCGATCTCGCTGCGGCGGGCTACGTGACTGGCCCCGAGGCCGGGCTGGCAGCGCGGCTGGGGGCCGAGACGCTGGCCTGGCCGCTCGCCGATTACCGCGTCGCGCTTACCACCCTGCCCGAGGCGTTGCGCGAGCAACTCAACGAGGCCTGGGGCGCTCCGGAAGAGGATCCGGCGGTGCGCGACGGCGTCTTCCACTTCGCAGCCTTCGCGCTTGGCCGCATGCTCGTCGCACTGCAACCCGAGCGTGGGCACCGCGCCGGGCGGGAGGCGAGCTACCACGACCTCGCCTCCACACCGCGGCACGCCTATGTCGCTTTCTATCTGTGGCTGCGCGCCCGGCGGCTGGCGGCGCTCGTGCATATCGGCGCTCACGGGACGCTGGAATGGCTGCCGGGCAAGTCGGTCGCGCTCTCGGCCGATTGCTGGCCAGAGGCGCTTACCGGCGCGATGCCTGTAATTTACCCGTTCATCGTCAATGACCCCGGCGAGGCGGCGCAGGCCAAGCGGCGGCTCGGCGCGGTGACCTTGGGCCACCTTCCGCCGCCACTCGTCGGATCCACACTGCCTGAGGGGCTCGCACGGCTGGAGAGCCTGCTCGACGAATATTCCACCGCCGAAGGGCTCGACCCGGCGAGGCGGAGCCGGCTGGTCGCCGCGATTCGAGAGGAAGCGCGCGCGCAGGGGGTTGAGGATGACCTAGCGCTACCGCCCGGCGCCAGTGCAGCGGAGGCGATCACCCGGATCGACCGTTTCGTCTGTGATCTGAAGGAAAGCCGGTTCGGCGAGGGGCTCCACGTCTTCGGGCGCGGCGCCTGCGGGATCGAGGAGCGCACCGGGCTTCTTGCCGCGCTCGACGGCCGCCGGGTAGCGTCAGGGCCCTCCGGCTCTCCTGCACGTGGGCGGTCGGATGTGCTGCCCACCGGGCGCAACCTCTTCGCCGTCGATCCGCGCGCAGTGCCGACGCGGGCCGCCCATGCGCAGGGCGTGAAGCTCGCCGAGGAGCTGATCCGCCGCCATTTGCAGGACCAGGGCGACTGGCCGCGGGGGCTGATCGTAGACCTCTGGGGGTCTGCCACGATGCGGACGGCGGGCGAGGATTTCGCCATGGCGCTGCATCTTGCCGGCCTTGCGCCGGTCTGGGACGAAGGCTCCACTCGCGTCTCGGGATTCGAGGTGATCCCGCCAGCGCTGCTCGGTCGCCCGCGGATCGACGTAACGCTCCGCGTCTCGGGCCTCTTCCGCGACATATTCCCCGGCCTCGCCCAGCTCTTCGAGGCGGGCGCCGCGGCGCTGGCGGATCGCGAGGAGGATCCGGCTGAAAACCCATATGCCGCACTCAGCCCTCGCGTCTTCGGGCCGAAGCCCGGGGCCTATGGCCTCGGCATCGCCGCAGATCCCATCGATTTTAGCGATGCCGCGCGTGCGGCGGCGGGTGAGGCATGGCTGGCAGCTTCCGCCTGGGCGATCGGCGCGGATGGGGCAAGCCGCGAGGCCCGTTCGGCGCTGGAGGCCCGCGTGGGTACCGCCGATGCCTTCGTCCACTCCCAGGATCTGCCGGAGACGGACCTGCTGCTGGCCGAGGATTTTGCTGCCCATGAAGCCGGAATCGCCGCCGCCGCCGCGCGGCTCGGCCGGCCGGCCCCGGCGCTCTACCACCTCGACGCGACCAACCCGGAGGCGCCGCGCGCGAGGGCGCTTTCGGAAGAGATCGCGCGCGTCATGCGGGCCCGCGCCGCCAACCCAGCCTGGGCCGAGGGGATGATGCGCCACGGCTTCCGCGGCGGGGCGGAGATCGCAGCGACGCTCGACCACCTCGCTGCCTTCGCCCATCTTGCCCGCGCCGTCCCGCCGCATCTCTTCGACCTCTATCACGAGGCGACGCTGGGGCGGATCGAGGTGGCTGAGTTCCTAGCCCGGGAAAACCCGGCGGCGCTGGCCCGGATGAACGAGACATTCGCCGCACTCCGTGATGCGGGACTCTGGATCACCCAGCGCAACTCCATCGCCGCGGCGCTGGAGGGTCGGGCATGAGCGAGCCCGAAATCCGCGGCTGGTGCCCTGGTGCGCTGACGCCGATGGCCTCGGCCGATGGGCTTGTGGTGCGGTTGCGCCCGCCGCTGGGCCGCCTCAGCTCGGCACAGGCGCGGGCGGTAGCAGCGGCGGCGGTACGATTCGGATCGGGGGAAGTGGAGCTGACCTCGCGCGCCAACCTACAGATCCGTGGCGTGGCCGAGGCGGACCACGCGGCACTGCTGGCGGAGCTGGCGGCCCACGGGCTGGTCGACCCCGACCCGGAAACCGAGCGCGCGCGCGCCATCGCCATCGCGCCTTTCTATCGAGAGGCGGCAGAGATTACGAGCCTGGCGAACATCCTGACCGAGGCGCTCCGCGCCGCGCCCCTGCCCTCGAAATTCGGCGCAACGCTCGATATCGGCTCTGCGCCGGTGCTGGCGGGGACCGCCGCCGATCTCCGGCTGGAACGGGCGGCGGACGGTCGGCTAGTGCTGCGCCCCGATGGCTCGGCCACGGGCTGGCCTGTGACGGCCGAGACGCTACCGGCTATTCTGACGAAGCTGATCGGCTGGTTCCTGGAGACTGGAGGTGTCCGGAACGGCCGCGGCCGGATGCGCAAGCATCTTATTGGCAAGCACGACCTGCCAGGGGGTTGCAACGTTGCCCCTGCCCTACCTGCTGCGCTGCCAAAACCAGGGCCGGTCGGCGACGGGCAACTCGCCATCGTAGCATTCGGGCTGATGCCTGCACAGACGCTCTCGGCCCTCGCGGACCTGAGCGCCGAGATTCGGCTGACGCCCTGGCGGGGCGTATTTATGCCCGGCCTGCGGGCGCTGCCTGCGCTTTCCGGGATTCTGGCCTATCCTGAGGATCCGTTGCTGCGCGTCCATGCCTGCACCGGGCGGCTCGGCTGTCCGCAGGCGCTCGCCGAGACCCGAGCGCTCGCCCGGGCTCTTGCGCCCAAGCTGGCGGCCGGGCAGAGCCTCCATGTCTCTGGCTGCGCCAAGGGCTGCGCCCATCCCGGGCCCTGCGGCCTGGTTCTGACCGCCACGCCCAAGGGCTTCGATCTTGCCCGCGACGCCTCCGCCGGTGCCCCGCCCCTTCGCCCCGCTCTCTCGCCCGCGGCACTTCTCGCCACCCCTTACCCATTCGGTGCCCCCTGATGCCCCACGCCTACGAGACCGACGGCGCCGCGATATACCGGCAGTCCTTCGCCACCATCCGCACCGAGGCCGACCTCGCCCGCTTCACGCCGGAGGAGGAACCGGTCGTTGTGCGCATGATCCATGCGCTCGGTTTCGTCGGGCTGGAGGCGAGCGTCGCCTTCACCCCGGGCCTGGCCGAGGCCGCCCGGACCGCCCTCATGGCCGGTGCGCCGATCCTCTGCGATGCGCGTATGGTCAGCGAGGGGATCACCCGGTCGCGGCTGCCGGCGGAGAACGAGATCCTCTGCACGCTCCACGACCCTAAGGTGCCGGCACTGGCGCAGCACCTTTCCACCACGCGCTCCGCCGCCGCGCTGGAGCTTTGGCGGCCACGGCTCGCGGGCGCGGTGGTGGCTATCGGCAATGCGCCGACGGCGCTTTTCCACCTGCTGAACATGCTGGAAGATCCCGGCTGCCCGCGCCCGGCCGCGATAATCGGTTGCCCGGTGGGATTTGTCGGTGCCGCCGAGTCGAAGGCCGCACTGATGGAGGCGCCGCCGGTGTCGTCGATGGCCGTCATGGGGCGGCTCGGCGGGTCCGCCGTCACCGTCGCCGCGATCAACGCGCTTGCCAGCCGGAAAGAATGAGCATGGGCCGCATTCTCTGCGCCGGGCTTGGCCCCGGCGACCCGGAACTGATGAGCGTTAAGGCCGACCGTGCGATCCGCGGTGCCCGTCACATAGCCTTCTTCCGCAAGGCCGGCCACGCCGGGCAGGCGCGCCGCATCGTCGAGGGGATGCTCGCCCCTGGCTCAATCGAACATGCGATGGAATACCCGGTCACGACTGAGATCGCCTTCGACAGCCTGGAATACACCGAGACGCTGGCACGGTTCTACGACCTCTGGGCCGACCACCTTGCCCAGCTGGCCGAGACCGAGGAGGTCGTGGTCCTCTGTGAGGGCGACCCATTCTTCTACGGCTCCTTCATGCATCTCTATACTCGCCTGAAGGGCCGGGTGCCGGTGGAGGTCATCCCCGGCATCACCGGCATGTCGGGCTGCTGGACGGCAACCGGCGTGCCGATCACCTGGGGCGACGATATCCTCTGCGTCTTGCCCGGAACCTTGCCCGAGGCACGGCTTGTGGCGCAGATGCGGGAGGCGGAGGCGCTTGTGGTGATGAAGACCGGCCGCAATCTGCCGAAGGTTCGCCGTGCGCTGGCAGAGGCCGGGCGGCTGGCGGATGCCTGGCTTGTGGAGCGCGGCACGATGGCCGACGAGCGCGTCGCCCGCCTCGCCGATCTTCCGGAGGGCGACTACCCCTATTTCGCTATCGTCCTCGTCCACGGCCAGGGCCGGCGACCGGAGATCGACGCATGAGTGGTTGGCTCGCCATCGCCGGGCTCGGTCCCGGGGGCGCCGCGCTGGTGACGCCAGAGGTAGAGGCCGCGCTGGCAGAGGCGACCCATGTGGTGGGCTACATCCCTTATATCGCTCGCGTCGCGCCGCGCGCGGGGCTGACGCTGCATCCGTCCGACAACCGGGTAGAGCTCGACCGGGCCCGCCATGCGCTGGAGATGGCAGCTGCGGGCGCGCGCGTCGTCGTGGTCTCCTCCGGCGATCCGGGGGTCTTCGCCATGGCCTCGGCCGTGTTCCAGGCGCTGGAAGGCGCGCCGGAGTGGCAGGAGCTTGACATCCGCGTGCTTCCCGGGATCACCGCGATGCTGGCCGCTGCTGCCCGTGCCGGGGCGCCGCTGGGGCATGATTTCTGCGCGATCAACCTGTCGGACAACCTCAAGCCGTGGGTGGTGATCGAGCGGCGTCTGCGGCTCGCAGCACAGGCGGATTTCGCCATGGCCTTCTACAACCCCCGTTCCAGAGGCAGGCCCGAAGGCTTCGCCCGCGCGCTTGAGATCCTGCGCGAGGAATGCGGGGCCCATCAGCTGATCACCTTCGCCCGGGCCGTGAGCACCCTCGAGGAGCGGATCAACACGGTAACCCTGGTAGAGGCAACGCCGGAGATGGCCGACATGCGGACGGTAGTCCTGATGGGCAATTCCGCCACGCGGCGGGTGGGGCGGTTCGTCTATACGCCGCGCATGTTCCCTGGCGAAGCGGGCACCGGTTCGCCGTCCGAAAGCGCGCGCGCTCAGGGTTCAGGGCAGGTGGAATGAAAGATCCAGGCCATCACCTCGGCGATGCTCACGGCGACTGGCCGGTCGGGAACTTCCGGGCGGTCGATCAGGATTACCGGAAGACCGAGCGCCCGGGCGGCGTCGAGTTTGGCGCGCGCGCCGCTGCCGCCGGCGTTCTTTGCGAGGATCAGTTCGATGCGATGAGACTCCAGCAGCGCCCGGTCGCCCGCCGCGGAGAAGGGGCCACGGGCGACGACGGCCTCGGCATCCGGCAGGGGCAAGGGCACCTCGGGCGGATCCACGAGGCGCAGGAGATAATGGTGTTGCGGGGCCGCGGCGAAGGCGGAAAGGCCCTGCCTGCCAATGGCGACGAAGATCCGCCTCGGGGCCCACGGCAACGCGGCGATGGCGGCAGCGGTGTCCGGCACATGGGTCCAGCGGTCTTCCGCGCCCGCGCGCCAGGGCGGGCGTTCGAAGGCCAGAAGCGCCACGCCGGTCTCGGCCGCGGCAGCGACGGCATGGGCGCTCATCTGTGCCGCGAAGGGATGGGTGGCATCGATCATGTGGGTGATGCGCTCCGCCGTCAGCCAGTTCACCAGCCCCGCAACGCCGCCGAAGCCGCCGATGCGCTGTGGCAGCGGCTGGGCTACCGGTGCCCCGGTGCGGCCGGCATAGGAGAAGACCGCATCCACCCCGGCCTCCGCCAGGGCGCGGGCGAGCGCGCTCGCCTCGCTGGTGCCACCGAGCAGCAGGACCCGCATCGCCTGTCTCCTTCCGTCTTCCCCCTCTCCTGTCGTGAACGCGCGCGCATCGCAAGCGGGGGCGTGCATGGCTGAACCCTGGCTTTCGATCATCGGCATCGGTGAGGACGGGCGCGAGGGGCTGGTTCCCGCCGCGCTGGCAGCTCTGGAGGCGGCCGAAGTGGTCTTTGGTGGGCCGCGTCACCTCGCACTTGCCGGGGTGGCAGAGGGCGTAGGCGAGCGCGGTCAGGCATGGCCGGTGCCCTTCTCCGTGGCTCCCGTTCTGGCGCATGCCGGGCGGCGGGTGGCGGTGCTCGCCTCTGGCGATCCGTTCTGGCATGGGGCCGGAGGGAGCCTTTCGCGCCACCTCTCCCCCGGAGACTGGCGGGCCTTTCCGGCGCCTTCGACACTCGCGCTCGTGACCGCCAGGCTCGGCTGGCGGCAGGAGGAGGTCACGACTCTCGCCCTCCACGCTGCCCTATTCGCGGAGGCGCGGCGGCATCTCGCCCCCGGGGCACGGCTTCTGTGCCTGCTGCGCGACGGGGCGGCGGCACCGGCTTTTGCCCAATGGCTCGCCTCGCAGGGTTTCGGGGCCTCGCG
>NZ_AFPR01000166.1:0-4807 GCF_000219295.1 Acidiphilium sp. PM | reverse complement strand
CCGCCAAAGCCGGCGCGCCCGCCATCGCGGCGGCGACCAGGGCAACGGCGCTGGCGCGGAAAAGGGTTCGGTCTGTCATGGGCATGACCTCCTGTACTGGACGGCCGGGGAGCGGCCGCGAGCGTCACGGCCGCGGGGCGGACGTGGGCTGGACGGCCGAGGAGCGGCCGCCTTCCTCACGAGAAGATGAGGACCCGGCAGGATGAGGCAAGTTTCGATTCGTTTAGTTACGAATTCGATTCATGCCGCCTTCGACTGGTCGATAATGCGTTGCAGGTTCGATATTATGTCGCGGGCCGCGGCGAGGCGGGCCTTCACGTCCATCTCGCGGACCATGACCAGCTTGTGGTCCGGGCGCAGGCGGAGCAGGCCGGCGCGGGTGGCGAGCCAGGCGACGAGGCCGCCGGGATTGGCGAATGCGTTGCCGCGGAAGGCGACGACCATGCCCTTCGGCCCGGCCTCCAGCTTCTCGACGCCGACGGCGCGGCAGGCGCGCTTCAGCGCCACCGTGGCGAGGAGGTTTTCCACCTCCTCGGGCATCGGGCCGAAACGGTCGACCAGCTCGGCGGCGAGCGCCTCGCTCTCGGCATCGGTCGCGAGTCCGCCGATGCGGCGGTAGAGGCCGAGGCGGACCGGCAGGTCGGCCACATAGGCTTCGGGGATGAGGACGGGCAGGCCGAGGCTGATATTCGGCGTCCAGTCCCGCGCGGCCTCGCGCGATTCGCTGCCGCCGGCCGCGCGCAGTTCGGCCACCGCATCCTCCAGCATCTGCTGGTAGAGCTCGATGCCGACCTCGCGGATATGGCCGGACTGCTCGTCGCCCAGCAGGTTGCCGGCGCCGCGCAGGTCGAGATCGTGCGAGGCGAGGGTGAAGCCGGCGCCGAGCGTGTCGAGCGTCTGCATCACTTCGAGGCGCTTCTGCGAGGAGGCGGCGAGCGTGTGCGAGGCGGGCCAGGTGAGATAGGCGTAGCCGCGCTGCTTGCCGCGGCCGACGCGGCCGCGCAGCTGGTAGAGCTGGCCGAGGCCGAAGAGATCGGCGCGCCAGATCAGGATCGTGTTCACCGCCGGCATGTCGAGCCCGGATTCGACGATGTTGGTGGCGAGCAGGACGTCGTGCTTGCCTTCGCTGAACTCGGTCATCACCCGCTCGATCTCGGTCGGCGGCAGGCGGCCATGGGCGGTGGCGGTGCGCAGGTCCGGCGCGATCTCGGCCAGGCGCTCGCGCATCCGGTCGATATCCTCGATATGCGGGACGACGCAGAAGATCTGCCCGCCGCGGAAGCGCTCGCGGGCGATGGCCTCGCGGATCACCAGCTTGTCCCACGGCATGATGAAGGTGCGCACGGCGAGACGGTCGACCGGCGGGGTGGTGATCAGCGAGAGGTCGCGCACGCCGGTCAGCGCGAGCTGGAGGGTGCGGGGGATCGGCGTCGCGGTCAGGGTGAGGACGTGGATGTCGGCCTTGAGCTGCTTCAGCCGTTCCTTGTGGGCGACGCCGAAATGCTGCTCCTCGTCGACGATCAGCAGCGCGAGGTCGGCGAAGGCGATCGTTTTCGACAGCAGCGCATGGGTGCCGACGACGATGTTCACCGTGCCGTCGGCGAGGCCGGCCTTCACCTTCGCGGTATCCTTGGCGGAGACGAGGCGGGAGAGCTGCTCGACGCGGATGGGCAGGCCGGCGAAGCGCTCGGAGAACAGGCGGTAATGCTGGCGGGCGAGCAGCGTGGTCGGCACCACCACGGCGACCTGGGCACCGGACATCGCGGCGATGAAGGCGGCGCGGAGCGCGACCTCGGTCTTGCCGAAGCCGACATCGCCGCAGACCAGCCGGTCCATCGGCTTGCCGGCGGCGAGATCTTCCATGACGTCGGCGATGGCGCGGGCCTGATCCTCGGTTTCGGTGTAGGGGAAGCGGGCGCAGAATTCGGCGAAGGCGCCGTCATCGGCGGCGAGGATCGCGGCGTCGTGCAGCTTGCGCTCGGCGGCGATGCGGATGAGGCCGGCCGCCATGTCGCGGATGCGGTTGCGGGCCTTGGCCTTGCGCGCCTGCCAGGAGGCGCCGCCCAGGCGGTCGAGCCCGACGCCGGCGGTCTCGCTGCCGAAGCGGGAGAGCATGTCGATATTCTCGACCGGCAGGAAGAGCTTCTGGTCGCCATCATAGAGGATGCGCAGGCAGTCATGCGGCGCGCCCTCGACGCTCAGCGTCACCAGCCCGTCATAGCGGCCGATACCGTGATCCTGATGCACGACGAGATCGCCCTCGGCGATTTCGGTGGCGTCGGCGATGAACTGGTCGGCGCGCTGGCGGCGGCGCGGCGGGCGGGCGATGCGCTGGCCGAGCAGGTCCTGCTCGGCGACGATGGCGAGATCGTCGGCGACATAGCCGCGTTCGAGACCGAGGACGGCGAGCAGCACGGCGTCGCCCTGGGCGATGCGGGCCTCGGCGGCGTTGTCGATCGGGATCGAGCGCATGCCGTGGTCGCGCAGCAGGGCGGCGAGACGGTCGCGCGAGCCGGCGGACCAGGCGGCGAGGACGACGCGGCGCCCGGCCTCTCGCCAGCGGGCGGCGAGCAGGCGGAATTCCTCATAGACCGAGGCGATGCCCTGGGCGGAGGCGAGGATGGCGCCGGGGCGGCCGCCGGCTTCCACGCCCTCGGCGCCCTCGGGACGGGAGAAGGGCGAGAACACGGTTGCCCCGCGGGCGCGGAGCAGCGCATCGAGGCCGGCGCGGTCGAGATAGAGGCGCGCGGGCGCGACCGGCCGGTACGGCGCCTCGCCGGCGCGGGGCGGGGCGGAGCGGGCCTCGTAGTGATCGGCGATCATCTCGAAGCGGGCGGCGGCGGCCTCCTCGGCCTGGTGGTCGAGGCTGATGGCGGCACCGGGCGCATAGTCGAACACGGTTTCCATCGTCGCGCAGAAGAGCGGCGCGAAATGCTCCATGCCGGGATGGCGGCGGCCCTCGGAGACCGATTCGTAGAGCGGGTCGGTCAGCGCCTCGGCGCCGAACAGCTCGCGGAAGCCGGTGCGGAAGCGGCTGATCGAGTCGGCGTCGAGCGGGAGTTCGGAGGCGGGGCGGAAGGTGAGCGAGGGCAGCGCCTCGCCGCTGCGCTGGGTGCCGGGGTCGAAGCGGCGGAGCGTGTCCACCGTGTCGCCGAACAGGTCGATGCGGGCCGGCGCCGGCTCGCCGGAGGGCCAGACGTCGAAAATGCCGCCGCGCACGGCGAAGTCGCCCGGCTCCATGACGGTGCCGACGCGATGATAGCCGCGCTGTTCGAGGAAGCGGGCGAGATCGTCCGGCGGGGCGGCGCCGCCGGGGGCGATGGTGCGGCTGGCATCGGCGAAGCGCGCGCGCGGCGGGGTGCGCTGGACCGCGGCGTTCACCGTGGTCAGCACGATGCGGGTGCCCTTCGCCGGTTCCAGCAGCCGGGCCAGGGCGGCGACGCGGTCGGCCACGATCGCCGGGTTGGGCGAGACGCGGTCGTAGGGCAGGCAGTCCCAGGCGGGGAAGCGGATGATCTCGGCGGCGGGGGCGAAGAAGGCGAGCGCGTCCTCCAGCCGGGCGAGGCGGGCATCGTCGCGCGCGATGTGCAGCACCGTGCCCGCCTCGGCGGCGCGGCGGGCGATTAGGTCGGCGTCGAACCCTTCCGGCGCGCCGTAGACGGTGAGCAGGCTCATCGCCCGCGCTTGGCGCCGAACTCGCCCTGGGCGATCTCCGCCGCCTCGTCGCGGATGCGGCGGAGCATGTCCGACTCCGCCTCGGCCGGGACCGGCTTGCGGCCGGTCAGCCAGTCGGCCAGCTCGGCATCGGGGTGTTCCATCACCGCCTCCAGCGCGTCGAGCGCCTCATCGTCCATCCCGTCGATGTATTTGCGGGCGAAGCCGCCGATCATCAGGTCGTTCTCGTAGGTGCCGCGATGGGTCGCGCGGTAGAGCAGCCGGCGGCGGCGCTGGATGAGCGCCTCGGACGATACTTCGGTCATGATGGCTTGCGATATAGTCGAGTGCTCCGCCACTGTCAGCCCGTGACCACCAACATCTCCGAGTCGCTGGCGCCGTTCCGGGCCGAGCTTGCCAGCCTGCCGGGCATCGGCCCGAAACTCGCGGCGCTGATCGCGCGCGCGGTGGGCGGGCCGAGCGTGGGCGACCTGCTGTTCCACCTGCCGCTGCATTTCATCGACCGCTCG
Organism: Acidiphilium sp. PM; assembly: GCF_000219295.1. Lineage (NCBI taxonomy): Bacteria > Pseudomonadati > Pseudomonadota > Alphaproteobacteria > Acetobacterales > Acidocellaceae > Acidiphilium > Acidiphilium sp. PM. Next base: position 623 of record NZ_AFPR01000166.1, on the reverse strand, counting down.
CGGCAGTCGACGCTGGCGGAGGCGGAACCGGGATCGGTCGCGACGGTGATGGTCGAGGTGGTGCGGCACGAGGCGCCGGCGCGGCGCGGGCAGCCGCACCGGGTGGTGATTCGCGACGCCAGCGGCTTCGGCGAGGTGGTGCTGTTCCACCCCGGGCGGCTCGGCCAGTTTCCGGTGGGCGCGAAACTGCTGCTGTCGGGCAAGATCGAGCGCTTCGCCGACCGCCCTACCCTGCCCCACCCCGATTACGTGCTGCCGGCGGCGCAGGCGGCGAGCCTGCCGGCGATCGAGCCGGTGCGGGGGCTGACGGCGGGACTCACGGCACGGGTGATGGCGCGGGCGGTGGACGGCGCCCTCGCCCGGCTGCCGGAGTTGCCGGAATGGCAGTTGCCCTCGGTGCTGCAAAAGCGGCGCTGGCCGGGCTTTACCGCCGCGCTGCGGACGCTGCACGCGCCCGAATCGATGCCGGACGACCGCCCGGCACGGCGGCTCGCCTATGACGAATTGCTGGCGCGGCAGCTGGCCTTCGCGCTGATCCGCGCGCGGCGGCGGCGGCGGAAGGGGCGCGCCTTTGCCGGCGATGGAAGGCTGCGGGCCGCCGCGCTGGCGCGGTTCGGCTTCGC